>CAYWVA010000138.1:0-6783 GCA_964461545.1 uncultured Rhizobiaceae bacterium
GCTCCACCTCGCCGCCGAAATCGGCATGGCCGGGCGTGTCGACGATATTGATGCGCACCTCGTTCCAGACCACCGAGGTCACCTTGGCGAGGATGGTGATGCCTCGCTCGCGCTCGATCTCGTTGGAATCCATCGCCCGATCGGTGATGCGTTGCTTGTCGCGAAAGGTCCCCGACTGGGCAAGAAGCCGGTCGATCAAGGTCGTCTTGCCGTGGTCAACGTGGGCAATGATGGCGATGTTGCGCAGGTTCATAGTGTCCAAGTCTGGAAAGTGCTGTTTGGCCGGCGACGGCGGCCGCATAGTCGGCTCAGCCGCCAGCGGCCGCTGGCGCGGCATGGTTCAAGCTCCTATATGTGCACGGTTTCGGCAATCCCCTAGTGAAGTCTGTCCATGTCCGTGCCCGAGCGTCGACTTGCCGCGATCGTGTCGCTCGATGTGGTCGGGTTCAGCCGGTTGATGCACGACGACGAGCGCAAGACGCTGCGGATCGTCGGCACGGTCTATCGTGACCTGGTCGAGCCGACCATCGGCTTGCATGGCGGGCAGGTTTTCAAGACCATGGGCGACGGCCTGCTGGCGGAGTTCGCCAGCGCGGTCTCGGCCGTGGAATGGGTGGCCAATCTTCAGCAGGCCCTGATCGAGCAAGCCGACGAGAGCTTCCGGATCCGTGCAGGCGTCGCGATTGCCGACATCCTGGTGGTTGAAGATGACCGCTTTGGCGATGGCATCAATCTCGCGGTGCGGGTGCAGACGCTGTCGCCCCCTGGCGGCATGGCCATTACCGAAGGCGTGCGCGAGTATCTCGAGGGCAAGACCGATCTGGTGTTTGAGGATTTCGGCCGACGCCAGTTCAAGAACATCGCCGAATCGCTGCACATCTGGGGCTGGCAGCCGGCGGCGCTCGGGCCCCTGCAGCCGCGCCGACAGGCTGCGCCCGTGGTCTTGCGCCCTTCGCTCGTCGTGCTGCCCTTCGACAACCTCTCCGGCGATCCGGCCCAGGACTATCTCGCCGATGGGGTCGTGGAGGAGATCACCGCCACCCTGTCGCGGGTACGTGACTTTCTGGTGATCGCGCGCAACTCCGCCTTCGCATACAAGGGGCGCAACATCGATGTGCGCCAGATCGCGCGCGAACTTGAGGTGCGCTACGTTCTGGAGGGCAGCCTTCGCAAGTCAGGCCGGCGGGTGCGCATCACGGCGCAGCTGATCGATGCCGAAACCGGCGCGCACATCTGGTCGGATCGGCTCGACGGCGACGTCGAGGACATTTTCGATCTCCAGGACCGGATAGCGGAACTGGTGGCGGGGGCGCTGTATCCGTCGATCCGCAGCGCCGAGATCGAGCGGGCGCGGCGCAAGCGGCCGGATAGTCTGGCCGCCTACGATCTCGTCCTGCGCGCGCTGCCGCATTTATGGGTGCAGCGCAGACATGAAAATCCCGAAGCCATCCGGCTGCTTGAACAGGCGCTCGATCTCGATCCCGACTACGGCCTCGCCGCGGCGCTCGGTGCATGGGCCCACGCCCAGAATGTGGTGTTCAACTGGACCGCGGACCTTGCCGCGGAGCGCTCCAAGGGTGAGCGGCTGATCAGGATCGGCGCGCGCACCGTGGGTAATGATCCAACCGGCCTTACCGCGCTTGCCTCCGGCATCATGCTTCTGGGCGGCGATATGGATCGCGCCGTGGGCCTGGTGGAGCGGGCGCTGGCGCTCGATGCCAACCACGCCTGGGCCTGGACCCGGCGCGGCTTTGCCCATGTCTATGCCGGTCAGCCGGACAAGGGGCTGGCCTGCTTCGAGCGTGCCATGCGGCTAAGCCCGGTGGACCCCTTCGCCTTCAGCAGCTACATCGGTCTGGGGCTGGCGCATTTTTCGCTCGGCCGGCTCGATGAGTCGATTCGCTGGACTTGGCGCGCCCTCGACGCCAACCCGGGCATGACCTGGCCGTACCGCGATCTTGCGACGTTTCTCGCCCATGCCGGTGACATTGCGGGGGCGCGCGAGGCGCTGGGCCGGTTTACCGACGGTCGGCCGCCGCTGACAACCGCCAGCATGGCCGACAGTCTCAAGTTCATGGAGCCGAGGCTGCTTGAACGCTATATTGACGGATTGAGGCGCGCCGGGCTTCGCGACGGTTAGCTGCGGCTGGACGGCTGCCGACCCCTCGGACCCTGTGGTTCTCATTGCGGCGCTGTGATATGGCAGTCCCAAAGGCCGGTTGCGCAATAGAGCAGGACACGTCGCATTGGACAAGGGCGCACGCATGGGTGCAAGCAAGCTCGCCCTGATCACCGGCGCCTCGAGGGGCATCGGCGAGGCCTTTGCACAGCTGTTGGCCGAAGAGGGTTACAGGCTGGTCATCGTGGCGCGCAACGAAGGTGAGCTCAATCGCGTCGCGGGCGTCCTCACCAGCAAGTGCGAGGCCTCCGTCCTGCCGATCGGCCTCGACCTCAGCAACCCCTACGCCGGGGTGGCGCTGGCCAAGGAGCTGCAGGGGCGCGAGCTTGTGCCTGACGTGATCATCAACAATGCCGGCTTTGGCCTGAACGGGCCGGCGGCCGAACTGCCGCTTGACGATCAGCTCGCCATGATCGACCTCAACGTGCGGGTGCTCACCGATTTGTCGTTGCGCTTCCTGCCGGCGCTGATCGGCGGCGAAGGACATCGCGGCATCATCAATATCGCTTCGCTCTCCAGCTATATGCCGGGCCCGAACATGGCGGTCTATTACGCCGCCAAGGCTTACGTGCTGTCGTTCAGTGAAGCCCTGGCCGCAGAGGTCAAGGAGGCCGGCGTCACCGTGACCGCCGTGTGCCCCGGCCCGGTGCCTACCGGATTCCAGGCCCGGGCCGGCATCGAGGAGCTGAAGGCTTATCAGTGGGCGCCCAAAAGAAGCGCCCGGTACGTGGCGCAGGCCGGCTGGCGCGGATTCCTGCGCGGTGATCGGGTGGTGTTGCCGGGGCTCGAAACGAGGCTTGGCGCTCTGGCATCGCGGTTCCTGCCGCATCGGCTAATGCTGCCGCTGGCCGGCTCGGCGCTGCGCGCGCGCAAACCCCGCGCCACCACATGACGCGCCTGGCCGGTCGGCGTTGCCTGATTACGGGCGCCGCGCGCGGCATCGGCCGTGGCGTGGCCGAGATGATGGCCGAGCACGGTGCCCGGGTGGCGGTGACCGACATCGATGCGGAAGCCGCCGGGCACGTCGCCAGGTCCATCGGCGAGGCGGCCGTGGCGATCGCCCTCGACGTGACCGATGCCGCCGCCTGGGCGCGCGCCGTCGATGCGGCCGATCAGGCGTTCGGCGGCTTCGACGTGCTGGTCAACAATGCCGGCATCTGCATTCTCGGCTCGGTGGAATCGCTCGACGAGGCCGACTGGGACCGCACCATGGACGTCGATCTGAAATCGGTGTTTCTCGGCTGTCGGGCCGCCTTGCCGGTGCTCGCCCGCTGCGCGCCGGCGTCCATCGTCAACATGTCGTCCATCGCCGGACTGTTCGCGGGCCACAATATGGCCGCCTACAATGCCGCCAAGGCTGGCGTACATCTGCTGACCAAGTCGGTGGCGCTGCATGCTGCGCGGCGCAAATACGGGGTGCGCTGCAACTCGGTGCATCCGACCTTCGTCGATACTGCGATGATCGACGTTCTGGCCAGGAGCGGTGAAGCGGGCGAAATCCGCGCCAAGCTTGCCGCCCAGGTGCCGCTCGGCCGCATCGGCACGGTCGAAGACGTGGCCTGGGCGGTGATCTTTCTTGCCAGCGAGGAGTCGGCGTTCATGACCGGGGCCGAACTCAAGCTCGACGGCGGCCTGTCGGCCATGTGACAAGGCGATGAGGCCGATGCGCGGCAAAGTTTTGATCATCGTCCATCAACCGACCTCGACCCCCGGTCGGGTCGGTGTGAAACTCAAGGAACTCGGCTTCGAGCTCGACATTCGCCGCCCGTGCCTCGGGGAGCCGTTGCCCGAATGTCTCGATGAGCACCACGGCGTGGTCATCTTCGGCGGCCCGATGAGCGCCAACGACTGCCAGGAGCTCGATTTCATTCGCCGTGAAATCGACTGGCTTGAGCTGCCGCTGAGGACCAACATTCCGTTTCTCGGCGTGTGCCTCGGGGCCCAGCTGCTCGCCCGCCATCTCGGCGCTCAGGTCAAACCGCACCCCGGCGGCCAGGTCGAGATCGGCTATTACCCGCTTCGCCCGACGTCGACTGGCCTGCAGCTGGTGCCACGATGGCCAAGTCACGTCTATCACTGGCATCGCGAAGGCTTCGAGCTGCCTCACGGCGCGGAGCTGCTGGCCGAGGGCGAGGCATTCGCCAATCAGGCCTTTCGCTATGGCAAGACCATGTTTGGAATTCAGTTCCACCCCGAAGTGACTCAGGCGATGGTCCACCGCTGGACGGTTCGCGCCTCCCACCGCCTTGAGCTGCCGGGAGCCCAGCCGCGTAGCGCCCACCTCGAAGGCCGGCTGGTGCACGATCAGGCGGTGGCTGACTGGCTCGACCAGTTCCTTTGCCGCTGGCTTGCCGGCGAGGACGACGGCGCGACGAAGTGACCAGGAACGACCCCGGCCATTAACCGTTTGCAAAACCCGACACGTTAAAAGACTTTATGCGCTGAGGTCGGTGGTACTGCGTGCTCAGCCTGAGAGGCGCGGGGAGTCGCTACGAGGGGAGCGGCTCCCCGCCCGTCATTTGCGCCCGTCCGCCGGTCATCGGCTGGGCCCGTCACACTGCCGCCATGGAACGATGGCACGGTCCGGCCATCGCTCCGGCAATCAGGGCCGCATCCCTGCCAGCGTGTTCGTGGAGTTTGCCTGCGGCCCCATGTGGAGCGCCCGTCGCAAAATGCGGCGGTTGAGCGGGCGAAGCCGGCTCATGCTGGCGCTCCCGCAAATGGCTATGGAGGCAGATTATGCGCGCCACAGCAGTCGACGCCCGTGGCCGCCATGAGGCGTCGCCGGCTTACTGGCCGATCGGGCGCCCCTATCTGGCGGCCCTCAAGGATCTTGGGCTGTCCGATAAGATGATCGCTGGCTACTTCCGGGTAGAGCAGCAGGAGGTCGCGGTACTGCGCACCTCCTACGGCATTGCCGAGCATCTGGCGCCGGGCAGGGGCGAGCCGCCAAAGCGCCGTCGTTTCGCTTGGCGGCGCAAGGCCTGATACGGGATCACACCGGCTCACCGGTCAGCAGCTTCGGCAGCCGGCGGTGGAGCCCGGCTGCTTCGTGCACAAAGAACTCCTTGAGTGGTCCAACCCGGTCGACAAGGCCGAGGCCCAGGTCGCGCACCAGACGCAGGCCCATGTTGTCGGTTGAGAACAGCCGGTTGAGGCCATCCGTCATCAGCGCCACGAGAACCGTGTCGAGGCGGCGCCAGGCCTGATAGCGCTCCAACGCCACCGGGCCGCCATGATCGAGCCCGAGCCGCATCGCGTCCGCCGTCGTCTCGGCGAGGGCGGCGATGTCGCGAAAGCCCAGATTGAGGCCAAGCCCGGCGATGGGATGGACGACATGGGCGGCATCGCCGATGAGCGCCAGCCTGGGGCCTGCGAAGTTCAGGGCCAGGTGCAGGCTCAGCGGGTAGGCGTGGCGTGCGCCCATGGGGCGCACCCAGCCGTGGTGGTCGCCGAAGCGGGCTCGAAGCTCAGTCGCAAAGGCCGGCTCGTCGAGGGCAACGATGCGCTCCGCGTCGGCCGACAGTTCGGTCCATACCAGCGACGAGCGCCGTCCGGTCAGGGGCAGGATGGCGAACGGGCCGGCTGGCAGGAAGTGCTCTTCGGCACGGCCCCCATGGTCCTTTTCATGCTCAACCGTGGTCACGATCCCGGTCTGGCCGTAGGACCAGCCGACGGTCCTGATGGCGGCGGCCGCGCGGGCGGGGGACTCCCGGCCGTCGGCGGCAACGACCAGCCGGGCCTTCAGGCTCTCCCCGCTGTCGAGGCGCAACTCGGCTACCGCGCCGCCGAACTGGAACGCCTCAACCCGGGTGCGCGGCCGCACCGTGATGTCGGGTGCGGCGATCACCGCGTCATGGAGGGCGGCAGACAAAAGGTGGTTTTCCACCATCCAGGCGGCCGGTTCGTTGCCCGCCGTGGCCTCGCCGAAATGGAGCAGAGCCGGGCGCGTCTCGGCGCCGAGGGGCGCATCGGTGACGATGATGTCGCGCATCGCCTGGGCGTCGGGCTCCAGCCGCGGCCAAACATCGAGCGCCTCAAACATGCGCCGCGAGGCCAGCGTAATGGCAGAGGCGCGCCCGTCGACCCTGGCGACGCGGCTTTCGCCCGGATCGCCGGCATCGATGAGCGCGACGCTTACCGGGGTGCGCACCGCCGCCCCGGCGAGGGCCACCGCGGCGGCCAGCCCATTCAATCCTCCACCGACGATGGCGACGTCGATGACGCTGGCGCTCGCTGGCATGGCATCTTCCCGCTGTGAGCGAATGCTGTTAGGGAACCTAGCGCCCGCCACCGCAAGACTCAAATGCCGCGGGGGGCAGCGGGCCAGGCGGGGCTTTGCGCGATGACCACTGAGATCGAAACCGTCCTCGAAACGCTCGATCTGGAGCCCATCGAGGTCAATCTGTTCCGCGGCCGCAGCCCCCAGGTCGGCTGGCAGCGGGTGTTCGGCGGCCAGGTCATCGGCCAGGCTCTGGTGGCCGCCCTCAGGACCGTCGACGGCGGACGGCCGGTCCATTCCCTGCACGGCTACTTCATTCGGCCGGGTGATCCCAAGGTGCCGATCATCTACGAGGTCGACCGCTACCGCGACGGCGCGAGCT
>CAYWVA010000139.1:0-6716 GCA_964461545.1 uncultured Rhizobiaceae bacterium
GTGACCTCTGCCTTCGGAGGGCAGCGCTCTATCCAGCTGAGCTACGGGTGCGGCTTGGGTCGCTGGCGCGACATATAGCCGAGCCGACGGCAGCGGGCAACGGCCGCAAAAACAGGGCCACCGCCGCCCAAACCGCTCCCCCGCCCGCACCCCTCATTCGGGCGGCGGCGATAAAATGGTCGTGACCGGCCCTGCCACCGGCTTGTCCCACCTGCGCTGCTCGGGCTAGACAGTCGCCATGACCCACCACCCCCGCGACCTCGACAGGACCGCCCGGCCGCTCGACCCGGCGAAGTTCCGCGATCCCGACCATACCGCCAAGGGCGAGCCCCGGGCGAGTGTGGCGCTTGTCGAGCTCAAGACCCTGTGGATCAACACCGGCACGCTGTGCAACATCACCTGCGCCAACTGCTATATCGAATCCTCGCCCGGCAACGACCGGCTGGCCTATTTCTCGCTGGCTGAGGCGCTCGACCTCTATGACGAGATCGCCGCGCTCGGGCTGTCCACTGCCGACATCGGCTTCACCGGCGGCGAGCCGTTCATGAACCCGGACCTGCCCGACATGGCCGCAGCGGCCCTGGAGCGCGGGCTTAACGTGCTGGTGCTCACCAATGCCATGCGCCCGATGCAGCGCCCCCGCATCAAGGCCCGGCTGATTGAGCTCAACCGGCGCTATGGCCGCCGCCTCACGCTGCGGGTCAGCCTCGATCATTACATCAAGGAGCTGCACGAATGCGAGCGCGGGCCCGGCACCTGGGACCCGGTGATCGCCGGGCTCGACTGGCTGGCCGGCAACGGCTTTGCCGTCGCAGTGGCGGGGCGCACCTGCTGGGGGGAGCCCATGGCGGCGGCACGGGCCGGCTATGGGGCGCTGTTTGAGGCGCGCGGCTGGTCCATCGATGCCGCCAGCCCCGCCGACCTCGTGTTGTTTCCGGAGATGGACGAGGGCGTCGATGTGCCGGAGATCACCACCGCCTGTTGGGGCCTCTTGCACAAGAGGCCGTCGGATGTCATGTGCGCCACCAGCCGCATGGTGGTGAAGCGCAAGGGCGACGCCCGCCCGGCGGTGATGCCGTGCACGCTCATCGCCTACAGCCAGGCCTTCGAGATGGGCGCAACGCTGGCGGAGTCCTTTGCAGCCGATGGCGGCAACTTCGAGACCGGCGCGGTCAAGCTCAACCACCCCCATTGCGCCAAGTTCTGCGTGCTCGGCGGCGGCTCCTGCTCGTCCGGGCAATGAGGTTTTCAGCATGATCGTGGCCATGCTGCGCGGCTGTTTGGTTCTCGCCCTTGCTGCCGCCATGCTGTTGCCGGCGGCCTCGATGGCGCCGGCGGCGGAGGCCTATCGCGTCTACGCCGTCGGGCTCTTGCAGGCCAAGCCCGAAGCGGCGGTGATCAGGGCCGACCTCGAAGCCTATCTCGACCGCCTTGCCGCTGAGGCGCGGCGCGACGGCGGCCGGGCGCCGCTGGTGGCCAGCGACCTGTTGCGCACCGCGGCCCGCGCCCAGGCCCTGGAGATGCTGCAGGGCAACTTTGTCGGCCATGACTCAAGAAGCGGCTTTCGCTTCAGGCACCGGTTTGCCGCCTTTGCCGATCCCATGGTTCACGGCAATCACGGCGAGAACGCCGCCCGCGACCGCCAGGCCGGACCGGTCGACCAAACCAAGGCCCGGCGGCTGTTCGGCCAGTGGCTCGACAGCTCCGGCCATCGCCGCAACCTGATGAACCGCGACTACCGCTATGTCAGCACCGGGGCGGTGGCCATCGGCCACCACCTTTACGCCGTCCAGATCTTCTGGGAGCAGTAGAATCGTTGCCTCGCTCCCCGGCTGGCCGGGTTACTTCAAACGTCGAAAAACACCGTCTCGGCCTCGCCCTGCATGCGGATGTCGAAGCGGTAGACGGCGCCGGTGCCGTCCTCCTGGCGCTCGGCAACTAGTGTCCGGCGCCGGTCCTCAGGCACCGAACTGAGCACCGGATCGCGGGCGTTGGCTTGCGGTTCGTCGGAAAAATAGATCCGCGTATAGGCGTGGCTGAGAAGCCCGCGCATGAACACGATGACGGACATGTGGGGCGCTTGGGAGCCATCGACCGAGCCCGGCTTGATGGTGTCAAAGATGAAGCGGTTTTGCCCATCGGCGCCGGTGCCCTGGCGGCCGAAGCCTGAAAACCCGGCATTGCGCGCCCGTTTGTCGGCCGGATGGGCATAGCGCCCCTGGGCATCGGCCTGCCAAACCTCGATCAGCGCGTCGGCGACCGGCACATTGTCGCCATCGAGCACCTGGCCGACAATGCGGATGCGCTCACCGGCAACCGTCTCGTCGGCCATTTGCCCCGTGGCGATGCTGGTCAACGGGTAGCCATACTGCTTGGGTGTCAGCCCGTAGGCGAAAAACGGGCCGGCGGTCTGCGAAGGGGTCTGGCCGGCGGGTTTTTCAGCCATGTCAGCGCTCCATCGGAGTCTCTTTGGGCCCGCGCAGCACCACGTCGAAGACATAGCCAAGTGCAAATGCCTCCTCGGTGGCGTCGAGCGAAAATCGCGCGATCAGCCGGTCTCGCGCCTCGGCAGGGGTGCCCTGGAAGATCGGGTCGAAGTCGAGCAGCGGGTCGCCGGGAAAATACATTTGGGTGATCAGGCGCGAGGCGATACCGCCGCCGAACAGCGACAGGTGGATATGGCTCGGCCGCCAGGCATTGTCATGATTGCCCCACGGGTAGGCGCCGGGCCTGACGGTGGTGAACCTGTAGGCGCCGGCCTCGTCGGTCACGCAGCGCCCGGCGCCGAAGAAATTGGGATCGAGCGGGGCGTCGTGCTGGTCGGCGGTATGAACGTAGCGCCCGGCGGCATTGGCCTGCCAGATCTCGATCAGCGTATTGCGCACCGGCCGGCCGGCCTCGTCGAGCACCCGGCCGGTGACCACGATACGCTCGCCCAGCGGCTCGCCGTTGCGCCTGCCGTTGAGGGTCAGGTCGCTGTCGAGGGCCCCGACCGCCTCGCGGCCGTAGACCGGGCCGGTCGCCTCCGACAGCGTATGCTTGAGCGCAATCAGCGGCTTGGCGGGCGCCCGCCGCCGGGTCGACTGGTAGTCGGGCCACAGATAGGGCGGATGCGACGACCAATCGCGCCGTGTAAAGGAGGGATCCGTCATCCTTTCAATGCTCCTTCCTTACGTTCACGCCTCGAGCGGCAGCCCGACATAGTTCTCCGCCAGCGCCGTCGAGGCGGCCGTGGAGCTGACCAGGTAATCGAGTTCGGCAAGCTGGATCCTGCGCCCGAAGCGGCCGGTTTCAGGGAACAGATGCAACATCGAGGTCATCCACCATGAGAACCGCTCCGCCTTCCATACCCGCCTGAGGCAGGTTTGCGAATAGCTGTCGATCCCGGCCGAGGACTTTTCGCCGAAATACTCGACCAGCGCCCGCGACAGAATCCCCACGTCAGCGACCGCAAGGTTGAGCCCCTTGGCGCCGGTGGGCGGCACTATGTGAGCGGCATCGCCGGCCAGGAACAGGGTTCCGAAGCGCATCGGCTCGGCCACGAAGCTCCTGAGCGGCGCGATGCTCTTTTCCACCGCCGGCCCCGCCGTCACGCGGGCCGCCGCTTCAGGGTCCAGCCGGCGCCTGAGTTCGTCCCAGAAGCGCTCGTCCGGCCAGTCGCCGACTGCCTCGTCGAGCGAAACCTGCACATAGCAGCGGCTCACGGCCTCCGAACGCATGGAGCACAGCGCAAAGCCGCGCTCATGGCTGGCATAGATGAGTTCCTGGGATACCGGGGGCGTTTTCGACAGCACTCCAAGCCAGCCGAACGGATAGAGCCGCTCGTAGGTGGCAATCGCGCCCTGCGGCAGGCTCGGCCGGCACACCCCGTGAAAGCCGTCGCAGCCGGCGATGAAATCGCAGCGGATCTCGTGCGCCCGGCCGTCCTTGCGATAGCGCACCAGCGGACTTGGGCCGTCGAAGTCGTGCACCGAGACGTCCTCGGCCTCGTAGACCGACTCTGCCCCGGCCGCAGCGCGGGCCTCCATGAGGTCGCGGGTGATCTCGGTCTGGCCGTAGATGGTGACGTGCCTGCCGCCTGAGAGCGCATGAAGATCGATGCGGTGCCGGTCGCCGCCAAAAGCGATCTCGATTCCCTTGTGCACCAGTCCCTCGGCGTGCAGCCGGTCACCGACGCCCGCCGCATCGAGAAGCTCCACCGTGCCCATTTCCAGCACCCCGGCTCGGATGCGCCCCAATACGTAGTCGCGGCTGCGCCGCTCCACTATGATGGTGTCGATGCCGGCCCGGTGGAGCAGCCGGGACAGCAGCAGCCCGGCCGGACCCGACCCGATGATGGCGACCTGTACCCGCATTGCCGCTGCCTGCTGTCTCAAGCCCCATGCCGCGCTTGCGCCAAGCCCGAGGCGGGCCATCATCGAGGACCTTGCACGCCCGTGCAAGCGCTTGCGGTCAGGCGTCCACGGGGGAACGCCACAACTTTGTCTTGGAACTCAGCGGGCGGCATACCGCTTGTAGCAGGAGACGGAGGGCGCTCTTCATGCAATCCCCGATGCGATCCCCAATGCAATGCCGCTTGCGCTTCCTGCACCTCCTCGCCTTTGCCCTTGCGGCGCTTGTGTTCGCCGCTGCGCCGGCCCGGGCCGTCATGGGTCCGGCGCTGGTGTTCGACGCCGACAGCGGCGAAGTGCTGATCGAGGAGCGCGCGGTCGAGCCCTGGTATCCGGCCTCCCTGACCAAGCTGATGACCGCCTATCTGGTGTTTGAGGCGATCGAGGCCGGCAAGCTCCGCCTCGACCAGCGGGTCCCGGTGTCGGAGGCGGCCGCGGCCCTTCCCGCCAGCAAGATCGGGGTGCCGGCGGGCTTGAGTGTCAGGGTGGAAATGGCGCTCAAGTCGATTCTCATCCACTCGGCCAACGACATGGCCCACGTTCTGGGCGAGGCCGTGTCAGGCACCGTGGCGGACTTCGTGGCCGAGATGAACGCCACCGCCCGCCGCCTCGGCCTCACCGCCACCCGGTTCGCCAATCCGCACGGCCTGCCCGATCCTCGCCAGGTCACCACGGCCCGCGACATGGGGGTGCTTGCGGCGGCTTTGGCGGCCCGCTTTCCGCAGGCGCGGGAGTACTACGCAGCGCCGCACATGATGGTCGGCGAGGTGAGGCTGCGCAACCGCAACGGGCTTCTGCGCCAGATGGCCGGCGCCGATGGAATGAAGACCGGGTTCATCTGCGATTCCGGGTTCAATCTGGTGGCCAGTGCCACGATTCAGGGCCGGCGGCTGATTGCCGTGGTCATGGGGGCCAAGTCGGCGCCGTCGCGCAACGTCTTGACCCAGGTGCTGCTCGAATCGGCCGCCGGTCTGGCCGCCGAGCCGAGCGGCGCACAGCGATCGGTGCTCACTGATCTCGCCGGTCCGCCGGTCGGGCCGGCCGGGCCGGTGAGCGTGAGCGAAATGGTGTGTGAGGGCGTCGGGCTGGTGAGGCTGCAGCCGCCGGACGAGCCGATGAACTGGGGCGCTTCGCTGGGCCGCTTTGCCGCCCCTCTGACGGCCGAAGCAGTCCTGACAGGACGGCTTTTGGCCACCGGCCATGCGGTCGCGGGCCGCCCGAGGGGCGTTGTGCTGGATGCGCCAAGCCAGGAGTATCTTGCCCTCGTGTGGAACATGTCGAAGCGCGACACGCTGGCGCTGTGCGCTCGGCTGCGGCGCCACGACGCCCCTTGCCAGGCGATGTCGCCGGAGGCCTTCGCCGATCTGGCGAGGCGGTCGGGCACCCTGGCCGACAACCCGGCCGATCCCGTCGAGCCGCACAGCGAAGGGTCGCAGTAGCCATCTATCGACTTCTCCGGCGAGCCGAAGACCCTACTCTTCGCCCTCACCGCGGCCGCGATCGGCGGCGTCGTCATAGCCGTGGCGGCGGCTGTAGAACAGCAGCGACATCAACCCGACCCCGACGATGAGCGTCATGATGACACCGGCGGCCATGGCGATGTAGCCCGCCAGCGGAATCGCCGCGCCCTCCATCGCCATCCAATTATGGACTGCAAACCACACCGCTACGACGAGGAGGGCAGTAAGCGGCGCGAGCACTGCAATGGAGCCGAGTGCAGCCCTGCTAGGTGGTCTCATGACGGCCTCCACGCGAACAAAAGGGGACCCCGCGAAGGGCCCCCTTTTTCAAGCCTGCCGGGGCCCGTCGCGTAGGCACCGGCACCGGCGGCGGCAGATAGCCCTACTGCACCGGCTGCGGCACCGGCTGCGGCGGCTGCTGCATCTGCATCTGCTGCTCAGCCTGTTCGGCTTCCCGTTCGGCTCTCACCTGGGAGGCGGTCTTGAACGCCTCCTTCTCCTCAAGCTCCTCGCGGGTGATGTTGGCGGTGAGTTCCACGTGGCCGGGCTCAGGCGTCCGCACGGTGATCCGGTCCATCGGCAGCGCCACTCTCTTCTCGCCGATACCCAGGAAGCCACCAACGCCGACCAGTACACCTTGCAGTTGGTGGTCGGACGTGATGATCAGATCGCTGACCGTACCAATCGACTCATCGGCCAACATGACGGACGAGCCGATCAACGTAGAGGCGAGTATCGCGTCATCTTCCTGCACGGGGATGACGTCCTCGGTCAGCGTGTCGGTCTGCGGCGACACAGGTTCCGCCAGCTCCTGCTGGGTATCGGTCTCAGGCGTCGCAGGCTCGGTCGTCTGCTGCTGGGTCTC
>CAYWVA010000140.1:0-6716 GCA_964461545.1 uncultured Rhizobiaceae bacterium
TGGGGCGGGCGATCTTCCACTTCTAAAGCCGGCGAGCGCCGACGAAGCTTTGACGTGAAACTGCGCGGCGGCCCCTCCCAGAGGGGCCGCCGTTGTTTTTTGGGCGGAAAACGCTACTCAGCATTGCATTTCGGGACCATTGCAATTTGGCCACAGTCGGCCATTTTGTGCAGCAACTGTCTCAAAAGTTATTCTTATTTTAGGAGCCGCGCCATAGCGTCCGGCTGAATACGTTAGTTTTCGGGGGCTTGCACTCGCTGCATTTCAATACGGGGGTCAACTGAATGACGCGGAATTCCATGATGGGTCGGTTGCTGGCCGGCACCTCGGTTGTCGCATTGGCGGTTGGTCTGGCGGCTGGGGCGGCGCAGGCCGTCCACGTCGACGTGCACGTCGAGGCGGGGGACACCGTCGACTTCATTCTCATCGACAACACGGTTGACGCCGTCGTCATCGACGGGAAGGTGTTTGACGGTAAGACTGACGGCGCCCACCATTATGGCGTCCGCGTCACCACAAACGGCGTGGTCGAGACGAGCATACTGGTCTCCGAGACCGGCGAAATCGACTCCAAGCAGACGGTCAACGCGGCCGGCGGCGGCGTCAAGAACGCGTTCACCGATCATGTGGTGGCGATCCTGGTCGACGACAATGGCATCGTCGGCGACAACATCATCATCAACGGTGCGGCCGGGTCGACCGCGACGGCCACCGCCTCGTCTAACAGCAACAACGCTACCGCGAAGGCGACTTCGACGGGGATCAGGATCATCGACGAAGGCATGGTCGGCGGCGGCATCTATATCGGCCCCAATGGCACCTTGACCTCCACCTCCACGGCCACGGCGAGCGTTACCGGGTTCAACAATATAGCAACATCCCGGTCGAATGCCTCCGGCATCACGGTTGAAGACGACGGAATTTTGAACGGACCCATCGTCAACGAGGGCAAAATCGTCGTCGAGGCCATTTCCAAGTCCACGGCAACCAACAACAATAAGGCGGTCTCCGATGCCAAGGCCACCGGCATCGTGTGGCACCACGAGGCCGCCGGCGGCGACAAGGCCTCCGCCTCGCTGATCGACAATTCGGAGGGCTCGATCCAGATTTCTGCGACGGCCACATCTAACTCGGTCGATGGCAAATCGCAGGCCGAGAGCACGGTGATCGGCATCAATCACTCGTCGAAGTCGACCGGCGCCGGCGGCACCGCCGAGACGACGCTGCTGAACGGCAGCGACACGATCACCATCGTGGCGACATCGACGGCGAACACATCCGGCGCCGGCAACGCCGAGGCCGTCAGCAAGGTCCAGAGCGGCATCGCCCAGGGGGCCAGTACGTCAGGGGCGGGCGGCACCGCGACCACCCTGGTCGACAATACCGGCGGTACCATCGAGATCGCGGCAAACTCCGACGCGAAGGCGACCGGCGCCGGCAACGCTACGGCCGACAGCAAGGTCCAGTCGGGCATCGCGCAGGACTCCGCGTCGAGCGACCCCGGCAGCACCTCCACAGCGACCATTCTCAATGGCCTCGGCGGATCTATCGACATCACCAGCAACTCGACCTCCAGCAGCAACAGCGGCAAGTCCGTGGCCAACAGCAGGGTGCAGACGGGCATCGGGCAGGTGGCGGAGTCTTCAGGCGATTTCAGCACTGCCTCCACCCTGATCGACAACACCGACGGCAGCTTACGGATCGCAGCGAATTCGACGGCGACCAGCAAGGACGGCAGCGCCAAAGCCACCAGCACGGTCGACAACGGCATCGAGCAGACCGCCAAATCGAGCGGCGATAGCACTGCCGACGCCACGATCCTCGCCGGCGACAGCACCATCGACATCATCGCAAGCTCCACAGCCACATCGAAGACGGGTAACGCCGACGCCATTAGCTTTATCGATGACGGCGTCCTGCAGGAAGCCGTTGTGAATGGTGACTTCGGTGTCGCCAATGGCACCATTGAGGGCTCGGTCAACATCTTGGCATTTTCGAAGGCCGCCAGTACCGACGCGAATGCGGACGCCAAGAGCACCATCGAGAAGGGCATTGAACAGAATATCTGGGTCGATGGCGACTTCGGCGAAGCCACTGCCACGTTAAAAGCCGGAAACAGCACGATCACGGTCATCGCCAACTCCGAGGCGAGCAGCGTCAAGAACGACGCCAAAGCCAAGAGTTTCATCGAGGGCAGCATCGACCAGTACGCCGAAGTGTACGGCGATTTCGGCAAGGCCACTGGGTACATGGACGGCAACATGGTCGTCACCGCCCGGTCCAAGGCCGAGAGCGAGGACGGCAAGGCCGAGGCCGGGAGCCAGATTGAGTACGGGCCCTACCAGAGCGTCTATGTGAATGGCGATTTCGGCGAAGCCAATGCCACGATCACCGACACCGTCATAGCGGTGACAGCTGATTCCGACGCCAAGAGCACCGCGGGCAAGGCCGACGCCGACAGCCGGATCACCAATGGCGTTTCCCAGTTTGCCACAGTCGATGGAGATTCTGGTGAGGCCAACGCCCTGATCGACCTTACGGCGCCCGAGTCGTCCATCAACATCCTTGCCACCTCCAAGGCGGCAAGCGTCGATGAGAAGGCCGACGCCACGAGCATCATCGACGATGGCGTCAGGCAGTTCGCCACAGTCAACGGCGCCTTGGGCGAGGCGAACGCCAAGATCCTGGCCGGGGACAGCACGATCACCGTCTCCGTCATTTCCGACGCCAAGAGCACGGACGAAGATGCCAAGGCCAAGAGCTTCATCGATAACAATGGCGTCCGACAGGACGCCTATGTGGATGGCGCCGGCGGCGTCGCCAATGCGCTGATCGAGGGCTCCATCGACATATTCGTCACCTCCAAGGCCATAAGCGAAGACGGCAAGGCGGACGCCAAGAGCTTTGTAGCGGACGGCATCGATCAGCGGGCAGAAGTCAATGGCGCCGGCGGCGAAGCCAATGCCACGATCATCGGCGGCAACACCATCGTCATTGCCCTCGATTCGCAGGCAAGCAGCACCACCAACGACGCGAAGGCCGAGAGCCGCATCGACAGCGATGCTATCGAGCAGGACGCAACGGTCAATGGCGCCGGCGGCGAAGCCAATGCCCTGATCGAGGGATCGATCCATGTCTCGGCGACCTCGACGGCGACGAGCGAGGACGGCAAGGCCGACGCCGAGAGCTACATTGAGGACGGCATCGACCAGGAAGCCGAAGTCAACGGCGCCGGCGGCGTGGCCAACGCCACGATCATCGGCGGCGACGGCACGATCACGATCGTTGCCGCATCGACTGCCACCAGCGTGGCTGGCGACGCCAAGGCCAAGAGCGAGATCGAGACCGGGGTCGAGCAGACAGCCGAAGTCAACGGCGCCGGGGGCGTGGCCAACGCCTATCTCGAAGGCGACATCTTAGTCCTGGCCACGTCCAAGGCGACGAGCGTCGAAGGCAAGGCCGAGGCCAAGAGCTTCATAGAGCAGGGCGTCGAGCAGAACGCCAGAGTGTTTGGGGCGGGCGGCGTGGCCAACGCGAGGATCGATACCACTGAGAGTTCGATCAACGTCGGCGCGACATCCGAGGCGACGAGCCGCGACGACGAGGCCAAGGCCTGGAGCATTATCGAGGCAGGCATCGACCAGGAGGCTCGTGTCGAAGGCGCCAAGGGTGAGGCCAACGCCATCATCATCAACGGCGGCGACACGATCACCGTGTGGGGCACTTCCGTCGCCACCAGCACCAAGGACAAGGCCGAGGCCAAGACGGACGTCCTCGCCATCTATCAGGAAGCCTATGTCGACGGTGCCCTCGGCACCGCGACGGCGCTGTTCGACAACACCGGCGGCAACTTCACGACGACGACCTCGGCCATCGCCAACGCCGGCGACAAGGCCGATGCCGATAGCTTTGCCCATGGCCTAAATCAGAATGCGTTTGCTTACGGCAAGGACTCCGAGGCCATCGCCATTGTCGACAACACCGACGGCAACATCACGGTGATTGCCTACTCCGAAGCGAAAAGCGCCAACGACGATGCCAATGCCTGGAGCAAGGCAACCGGCACGACGCAATACGTCGAGGCGCCGGACGGTAGCGGCTTGATCAAGTACACCAACACCGGCCACGTGTTCGTGTTAGCCCACGCCGTAGCCGAAGCCAAAGGCGACGCCCAGGCCAAGGCATGGGCCCTGGGGTCGAGAGTTGAAGCGGACGACGATACCGATCTGACCATCGACTGGCTCAACGACCATGGCAAGATCGAGGTCATCGCGATTGCCGAGGCCGCGGACAAGGCCGAGGCTAAAGCGATTGGCCTTCATGTCGAAGCCAACGTGGTGACCGAGGACAGCCTGATCCTCAACCGCGGCGAGGAGTGCTGCGACGGCATCTTCGTGGAGGCCCATGCGCTGGGCGGCGGTGATGACTCCAAGGCCAAGGCCATCGGCATTCACGTCGAGGTCAACCGCTTCGACGGCACGATTGAGAACAACCGGGCAATCATCATGGCGCTGGCCGTGAGCGAATCCGGGGACGACACCGATCTCGGCAAGGCGACCGGCGTTCAGGCCTTCGGCATCCGTGTGGAGGACAACGGGAACCCGGATCCCAACGGGCTGGGCACCATCATCAACGACGGCGGCGAGATCTGGGCCGGCATGTCGGTCGACGGCGGCGATACCATCCACCGCGCCGTTGCCATCGACCTCACCGAGTCACCCCATCCTTGGGTCATCCACCTCAAGGGCAACGAGCACTGGGGCCATATCTTCGGTGACATCAACCTCGGTTTCGACGAAGACGAGATCATCGTCAGCGAGGGTCTGACGAGCTTCAACGGCATCGTCAACAATCCCAACGCCCAGGCTGCCATCGGCACCATGACCATCCTGGAGGGCGGCACCTTCTTCATGCGGCTCAACGAGATCGACGGCGCCTCGCAGGTCAATGTCGACACCTTCATCCAGGAATCGAGCGGCACGCTCAAGCTGGAGATCAACTCGCCGGCCACGGTGCCGTTCGACATCACCGATGCCTTCACGGTCTCTGCCGGCCCGCCGGACAACTTCATCGGCCAGGTCAATGCCGACACGGTCGAGCTCGACGGGCATCTGCTGCTGCGGGTGGTGACGCCGCAACTGTTCCCGAACTTCTTCACCTACGAAGACGTGGTGACCGCCAATGACGGCACGGGGGCGTGGGAAACGGAGGAGAGCTGGACGCCGTTGCTGTCGGTGGAGGCGATCTACAATGCCGGCGGGCCAGGTGACTGGACCAGCGTAGACCTCGAGGTGACGCGGGTGGCGTTCGACGAGGCCAGCCTGGCGAGCGGCAAGTCCCAGAACAAGTTAGCGGTGGGCGGAGCCATCGAGAACACCTATGCCGCGACGGCAGCGGGTCTCAATGACCCGGCCTGGGAACTGCTGGTTGGCACGCTGTTCACGCTGAACGCGGCGGAATACGGTGACGCCCTCAACCAGCTGAGCGGCGCCCAGCACGCCCAAGGCCTGTGGTCGGTGACCAACTCTCTCGACATGTTCAAGCGGGCCGAGCACCAGCGGATGAAGTATGCCGTTGCCCTGCCGGTGGCCCCGGTGGTCTACAAGGACCCGGTGGTGTTCAAGGATCCCATGCCTGTTGAAACGCCAGTGGTCTATGGCGAGCAGCGAGGGCCGGTGGGGCTGTGGCTGAACGTCCAGGGCGCCTGGGGGGATGTCGACGGCGACAAGAATGCTCCCGGCTTCGATCACGACCGCTACAGCGTGCATGGCGGCGTCGACTACCGGGTCACGCCGGAGCTGACCCTCGGAGCGGCTCTCGGCTATATGTCGGCCGAACTCGACTTCAACGATGGCAGCAAGTTCGAGTATGACGGCATCCAGATCGGCGGCTATGCCAAGTATGACTGGGAGAACTGGTACATCAATGCAATGGGCGCTTTCGGCTTCTACGACGGCAAGTCGCGCCGCGATGTCGCCTTCGGCCGCGTGCCTGACCCGTTTGAGTGCGGCTGTCTCGTCGACGGCATCCCCGATGGCGGGTTCGCGAGCCACAACAGGGGCAAATTCGATGCCGATGCGTGGATGCTTTCAGGTGAGTTCGGCCACCGCTTCTACTGGGCCGAGATGAGTTGGTGGGCGCCCTATTTCGGGCTGACCTACCAGGAGGGCGAGATCGACAGGTTCACTGAAACGGCGGTTGGCTCAGCCGAAAAGTCGGCACTGCGAATCGGCGGCAGCGGCGATTCGTTCGTCACCGATCTCGGTGTTCGGGCTGGCCACTCCTTTGTGGTCGGCGAGGACACGACGGCCCAACTCGAGCTGAGGGCAGCGTGGTTGCACGAGTTCGGCGACAACCCGCACAGCATGAGAGCAAACTTCGCGGGCGTGCCGGACAGCGATTTCAAGGTGGTCGGCTCCAAGATTTCGCGGGATACCCTTGCCTTCGATGCCGGCATGTCGTTCCAGGTGACCGACCAGTTGGGACTCGGCTTCAGCTACATCGGGCGGTTCAACGCCGACCTGACCGATCACGGCCTCATGGGTAAGGCGGTGTTCACGTTCTGATCCGATCATCTCGTCACAATCCCGGCGGCGGCTCCCTGTGAGTCGCCGCTTTTTTGCAACGCGGGCCACGACGGACAACGCCAACGGCTGCCGTGGCCGGTGCAGACAAGATGCAGGTGGGATTCGCCCATCAACGACGGACATCTCGGC
>CAYWVA010000141.1:0-6642 GCA_964461545.1 uncultured Rhizobiaceae bacterium
ACGTGCCGCACGGATCGCTGGCCTACACCACGATCTTCGCCGTCGGGCTGGTGCTGTTCATCATCACCCTCATCTTCAACGTCATCGGCTTCTTCCTGCGCAAGCGCTTCCGGGAAGTGTACTGAGGGCAAATGGCAATGGCTCAGCTCGCCACGTCGGTCCAGATAGATGCAAGCGTCCTCGTGCAGCGCAACCGGCGGCGTGATCTGGTGTTCGGAATCGGCGGCGTTGTGTCGCTGGTCATCGCGCTCGGCCTGCTGCTGGTCCTGATCGGCAATCTTGTCTTCGACGGCGCGGGTCGCATCGATTATGAATTTCTCACCAGCTTCCCGTCGCGCCGGGCGGAACGGGCGGGAATCCTGTCGGCCTGGGTCGGCACCTCGCTGGTCATGCTGGTCACGGCGTTGCTCGCCGTGCCCGTCGGCGTGCTGGCAGGCGTCTATCTTGAGGAATACGCCCCGCGCAACTGGCTGACCTCGCTCATCGAGATCAATGTCAGCAATCTCGCCGGCGTACCGTCGATCATTTACGGCCTTCTGGCGCTTGGCCTGTTCGTCTACGGCCTTGGCATGGGGCAGACGATCCTGGTCGCCGGCATGGTGCTGGCGCTGCTCATCCTGCCCATCGTCATCGTGGCGACGCGCGAGTCCATCCGCTCCATTCCGCTCGGCATCAAGGAGGCGGCCTTTTCGATCGGCTGCGACCAGTGGCAGACCGTGTGGAGCTATCTCCTGCCGGCCGCCCGGCCCGGCATCCTCACCGGCGTCATCGTCGGGCTGTCGCGGGCCGTGGGCGAGACCGCGCCGGTCATCACCATCGGGGCGCTGACCTTCATCGCCTTCCTGCCGCCGCCGCCGGTGATGGCCGAGCCGCCATTCATAAACTTCGACTGGCTGTTCTCGCCGTTCACCGTCATGCCGATCCAGATGTTCAACTGGGTGTCGCGGCCGCAAGCGGCGTTTCACGTCAATGCCGCTGCCACGGGCGTGATCCTGATGGCCATGACCCTGGCAATGAACGGCATCGCCATCTGGATCCGCTATCGCTTGCGCAAACAGCTTCGGATGTAAACAGTGGCCTCCTGCCAATGAATGAACAAGACACCAGGCCAACCGCCGGCGAGCAGCGCATGGAGTCGGGCGAATCGGTTCGCGCCTCGGTCCGCAGCTTGAGCTTCTGGTACGGCACGTTTCAGGCCCTGAAGAGCATCGATCTGCAGGTGGCCGATCGCCGGGTAACGGCCATCATCGGCGCCTCCGGTTGCGGCAAGAGCACGCTCTTACGCTGCTTCAATCGCATGCATGACCTTTATCCCGGCAACCGCTATGGCGGCGAGATCGTGCTTCTGCCGGAAGGCGTCAACATCGTGTCGAAGTCCATCGATCCGATGCTGGTGCGCCTTCAGGTCGGCATGGTGTTCCAGAAGCCCAACCCGTTTCCCAAATCGATCTTCGAAAACGTCGCCGCCGGCTTGCGCATCCGCGGCATCAACAAGCGCACCGACCTCGGGCACAGGGTCGAGCATGCGCTGCGCCAGTCGGCACTGTGGGACGAGGTCAAGGACCGGCTGAGCGAGTCCGCCTATACGCTGTCAGGCGGCCAGCAGCAGCGCCTGTGCATCGCCCGCACCATCGCGCCCGAGCCCGAGATCATTCTGCTCGACGAGCCGACCTCGGCGCTTGACCCGATCGCCACCGCCAAAATCGAAGAGCTGATCGACGAGCTGAGGAGCGAATACACCATCATCATCGTGACCCACTCGATGCAGCAGGCGGCGCGGATTTCGAACTTCACCGCCTTCATGCATCTCGGCGTACTGGAGGAGTTCGGCGCCACCGATCAGATCTTCACCAATCCCAGGACCAAGCGCACCCTGGATTACATTACCGGCCGCTTCGGCTAGAGAGGCAGGCGCTCATGCCAGACCATACCGTCAAGGCCTTCGACCAGGAACTCGCCGAGCTCAAGCGCGGCATCGGCGAAATGGGCAGGCTTGCCGAGGACCAGCTCACCAAAGCTCTCGACGCTCTGTCCCGCCGCGACGTCGACCTCGCCGATATGATCATCGCCGCCGACCAGATCATTGACGACCTCGAGCTGAAGATCGAATGGCAGGCGACCCAGGTGATCGTCAAGCGCCAGCCCATGGCGTCGGACCTGCGCCAGATCATGGTGGCGATCCGCATCGCCTCGGATCTCGAGCGCATCGGCGATCTGGCCAAGAACGTCGCCAAGCGGACCCGGGCGCTGTCGGATGCGGTCGCCCCACCCGCCATCACCGGCGTGGCGCGCATGGGCGGTCTGGCGTTGCAGCAGCTCAGCGGCGTGCTCGACGCCTATGCCCGCGACGATGCCGAAAAGGCCGTCGAGATCTGGCGCAGCGACGAGGACATCGACACCGTCTACAACTCGGTGTTTCGCGAGCTGTTGACCTACATGATGGAGGACCCGCGCACCATCGGCATGGCGACCCATCTCATGTTCGCGGCGAAAAACATGGAGCGCATCGGCGACCACTGCACCAACATCGCCGAGAACGTCTACTATGTGGTGCACGGCCGCCCCCTCGCCGGGGAGCGGCCCAAAGGCGATCAGACAAGCACCATGGCGGTGGACTTCAAGCCGCAGTGAAAGCGGTGTGCAGCGGCACGGCCGCAGTCATTCACTCCGCCAAACCGGCTTTGCGCAGTCCGGCGGTGAACTTCTCCCCGTCGGCGGGATTCTTGAACGGTAGGCGGCCGATATGTTCGACCTGGGAATATTTCGGGTTGATGTCCTTCAGCTCGCGCCACACCTCGCGGGCCTCTTCCACCCGGCCCAGATGGCCCAGGGCCGAGGCGAGGAATGAGCGCGACAGATCGGTGCTTGGATTGATCGCGATCCGGTTCTTGAACAAAGCCGCCGCCGTCTCGTAATCGCCGGCCACGAAATAGGCGGTGCCGAGGAAGTGCATGTAGTGTTGCTGCAAGGCGGGATCGAGTCGCATGGCGCGTTCGATGTAGGGGATCGCTTTTGCCGGCTCCCCGGCACAGATGTGAACGACACCCCGGCCACTGACCGCTGGAGCGTAATTGGGGTTGAGCGCCAACGCCCTGTCGATCTCATAAGCCCAGCGTTCATGTTCCTTCTTGAACATGGCCACAAGCGCGGCGCAGTGGTGAGCATGAGGGTCCTGATCGTCCCTGGCGATCGCCTCGCCGGCGAAGTGCGCGGCCCTGTCGAGAGACGCATCGGGCGTGTCGCTCCAGCGGTTCTGATAGTCGAGGATGTAAGCCGTGCCCAGGCCCGCATATGAGCCGGCGAAGTTCGGATCGAGTTCGATTGCGCGCTGGAAATAGTCGACGGCCTGATTGAACATCTCTCGATCCTTCTTGTTCCCGCGGATCAGCTCGCGACCCCTCAAGAACAGATCGTGCGCGGCGACATCATTGGTGCCGCTGTCTGCCATGCGGGATTTCTCCGCCTGGCTCAGCGTGACCTTGAGTGCCGTGACGATGTGGTGGGTAATGTCGTCCTGGACCTCGAAGATGTCGGTCAGGTCGCGATCGTAGCGTTCCGCCCACAGATGTCCGCCGCTGTCGCCGTCGATCAGCTGGGCGGTGACGCGAACCCGGTTGCCGGCCTTGCGAATGCTGCCTTCGAGGGCGAATTTGACACCGACATCGCGGCAGACCTGTGGGACGCTGAAGGTCTTTTCCTTGTAGACGAAGGCGGAGTTGCGCGCGATCACGAACAGCCCGGAGACCTTGCTGAGGTCGGTGATGATGTCTTCGGTGATGCCGTCGCTGAAATACTCCTGGTCGGGATCGCGACTCATGTTGTTGAACGGAAGCACGATGATGGACGGTCTATCGGGAAGCGTCCTTTTCATCTGATCTTCGTCGGGCCGGAGCGCCACGGTGTCATGAACCAAGCGCCAGACGCGCACCGGCCGGTCGATGTTCTTGACCTGCTGCCTTCCCAGGTCTTCGAACCTGAGCTCGATGCGATCGCGCACCTGGTCGTGGACCGCCCCGGATATGCAGACTCCGCCCGGATCCGCCAAGCCCTCAAGCCGGGCCGCAACATTGACGCCATCTCCGTGAATGTCGTCGCCGTCGATCACCACGTCGCCCAGATTGACGCCGACGCGGAACTCGATGCGCCGGTCCTGCGGCAGGCTTGCGTTGCGTGCGGCCAGAGCCTGCTGCATCTCGGCTGCGGCCCGCACAGCCTCCACGACGCTCGCGAACTCCGCCAGCAGCCCGTCCCCCATCAGCTTGACGATCCGGCCGTGATGCGCCGCGATCTTTGGCGCAACGAGGTCGGCAAGCAGAAGCTTCAGCGCTGCAAGAGTGCCGTCCTCGTCCACGCGGATGAGGCGCGAGTAGCCAACCACGTCGGCGGCCATGATCGCGGCGAGGCGGCGTTCCATGCGCGACTCCTTCCGGGTCAGAGATTAGTTGGTCGCCGGTCGATAATCCATGTGAAGCCGCTGTGGCGTTTGGGCACCATCATTGCCGGCCCGGCTGCCAGCCGGAGGGCGCGAGCTCGAAGCCCTCGAACACGAACCCGGGCGCTACCGTGCACCCGGCCAGCGTCCATGCCCCCAGGCTTTCGGCCATCTGCCAGGCGCCCGCCGGCACCAGAATCTGCGGGCGTTCGCCGTTGCCGAGGTCGGGCCCGAGCCGCTGCGTGTCGCTGGCCCGGCCGTCCGGCGACTGGGTGAGCGCCAACGCCGAGCCGGCATACCAGTGCCACGTTTCGTCGGCATCGACGCGGTGCCAGCGGCTGACCTCGCCGGCCTGCAGCAGGTAATAGATCGCGGTTCCCGCGGCGCGCGAGCCCGACGGCGCAGGCGCCCGCCAGGTTTCGCGGTAATGGCCGCCTTCGGGGTGCGGGCCGAGGTCGAGAAGGCGAATGATGTCGGCTGGCGCGATGACCGGCGGCATCGCGCTCAGGCCGCATCCTTGCGCCGGCGGATCTCGGCGAAGACCTCCGCATCGGAGGCAGCTTCCAGCCCCAGCCGGCGACGGATCGCCGGGTCGTCGGGCCGCAGGAACGGGTTGGTCTGCTGTTCCAGCCCGATGGTCGTCGGCAAAGTGGGTTCGTTGCGTGATCTGAGATCGTCGACGGTTCGGGCACGGGCGGCGAGGGCGGAATTGTCCGGGTCGACGGTGAGCGCAAAGCGGGCGTTCGCCTGGGTGTATTCGTGGCCGCAATAGACGGTGGTGTCGGGCGGCAGCGCCTTGAGCTTGGCGAGCGACGACCACATTTGCTCGAAACTGCCTTCGAACACCCGGCCGCAGCCAAGGGCAAACAGCGTGTCGCCGGCAAACAGCACCTGATCGTCGGCGAAGTGCCAGGCGATATGGCCCACCGTGTGGCCGGGCGTGTCGATGATGCCGGCCCGATGGCCGGCGAAGTCATAGCTCTGGCCGGGACTGACGGTTGCATCGAGAGGCGGCAGGCGCGCCGCATCGGCCGCGTTGCCGACCACCGTGCAGCCCCATTTCGCCTTCAGTGCGGAGACGCCGTCGACATGGTCGCCGTGATGGTGGGTGATCAGGATGTGGCTGAGCCGCCAGCCCGTGTGTGCCAGGGCGCGCTCGATCGGGACAGCGTCCGGCGCGTCGATGGTGGCCGTGGCGCCGCTTTCGGCATCGTGTATCAGCACCCCGTAGTTGTCGCTGCGGCAGAAGAACTGGTGGATTTCGAGTTTCGACATGGGCTCTTTCCTCGTCTTCAGGCGTTGTCTCGGCTGGCGTGCAAGGCTAGGGCTCGCACCGTACTGTGTGATAGTCTTGGCGGCAAACATGGCGAGTGCAACCGGTCACATGGATATCGTCGATCTAAAGGAGTTCTATACGGGACCGCTCGGTCATGCGACCCGGCGGCTCGTCGGCCATCAGTTGCGCACCCGCTTCAAGGGGGTGCGTGGCGCCAGCGTCCTGGGGCTCGGCTATCCCGTGCCTTATCTTGACGGCTGGTTTGACGAGGCGCAGCGGATCGTCGCCTTCATGCCGGCCCGACAGGGGGTGGCGCGCTGGCCGCAGCACGGCCTCGGGCTGGCTTCGCTGGTGGACGATACCGATCTGCCGCTCGACGACGGCAGCATCGACGTCGCCTTGGTCGTCCACGAACTCGAACTCACCGAGCCGCACGCCATGCTCAGGGAGCTGTGGCGGGTGATGGCGCCGCAGGGGCGGGCCATCTTCATCGTGCCCAATCGCCGCGGCATGTGGGCGCGCTTCGATTCGACCCCGTTCGGCCATGGCCGGCCGTTCTCGCGCCAGCAGCTCACCCGCCTGCTTCGCGATCAGCTGTTCTCGCCACTGCAATGGGCCAATGCGTTGTTCGTGCCGCCGTTCGACTGGCGTTACCTGGTGCGCTCGGCGACCGCCTGGGAGCGCGTGGGGCTGCGCCTGTCGCCGGGCTTTGCCGGGCTGCTGATCGTGGAGGCGGTCAAGGAGGTGTATGCCACGACGGCCGCCAATCCCCAGCGCAAGTTCGCCAGGCTCAGGCCGCACATCGCGGTGCCCTCGCTGCGCCGCGAGCCGGCGCGGCCGCGCACGCGGAGAGTTCGATCTGAAATCATCATGCCCTAAAGCGGGATGGCATTGGATTGAATCGGCAAATCCAGCCCCACCCGCTCGTTCCCGC
>CAYWVA010000142.1:0-6606 GCA_964461545.1 uncultured Rhizobiaceae bacterium
ACGCCGCATCGAGGCCATAGGCCGTATGCAGCGTCCGCACGGCTAGCTCGGTATAGGCCGCATCAATGAGGACGGAAATCTTGATTTCGGACGTCGCGATCGCCTGAATGTTGATACCTCGATCGGCCAGCGCCTTGAACATACGAGCGGCCACGCCGGCGTGGCTGCGCATGCCGATGCCGATTACCGACACTTTGGCGATGCCGGTGGCGTTGTGCAGTTCGTGGTAACCGATCCGCTCCTTGGCCGGCTTCAGCACCTCGAGTGTCCGCTCGAGGTCCTTGGTCGCGACGGTAAAGGTGATATTCGCCGTTTCGCCGTCGGCGGACACGTTCTGGACGATCATATCGACACTGATGTCTGCCTCGGCAAGGGGGCCGAAAAGAGCCGCCGACACGCCCGGCTGGTCCTTTACCCGGCGGATGGAAACCTTGGCCTCGTCCTTTGAGTAGGTGATGCCAGTGACGACCTGCTGTTCCACGATCTCATCCTCGTCACACACAATTGTCCCAGGGCCCGACCGGTCGCTGCGGTCGTGATTATCCGAATTTGGCAGCTCGAAGGTCGAGCGCACCTGCAGCGGAACCTTGTACACCATAGCAAGCTCGACCGAGCGCGTCTGCAGGACCTTGGCCCCGAGCGAAGCCATCTCCAGCATTTCCTCGTAGGTTATGCGCTCGATCTTGCGCGCCCCTTCGACGATGCGTGGATCGCTGGTGTAGACCCCGTCGACGTCGGTGTAGATGTCGCAGCGCGCATCCAGAGATGCCGCCAGCGCCACCGCGCTGGTATCGGAGCCGCCCCGCCCAAGCGTGGTGATGCGCCGATCGGGGCCGATTCCCTGGAACCCGGTGACCACGGCCACTTGGCCCTGCTCCATGCGCTTCCTGATTTCGCCAGGTTCGATTTCGCTGATGCGGGCCGCGCCGTGCACTCCGTCGGTCTTGATCGGCACTTGCCAGCCCTGCCAGGAGCGCGCCGGGATGCCGCGTTCCTGCAGCGCAATGGCCACCAGCCCGGCGGTGACCTGTTCGCCCGAGGCGACAACCGCATCGTATTCGCGCGCATCGTGGACCGGCGCGGCGTTGCGGCACCAGTCGATAAGCCTGTCGGTGGTGCCGGCCATCGCCGACACCACGACTGCCACCTGGTGACCCGCCTTGACCTCGCGCTCCACGTGCAGCGCCACGGTGCGGACGCAGCTGAGATCGGCAACCGACGTGCCTCCGAACTTCATGACTAAGCGGCCCATGGCCTGCCTCTCCCCGTGGTCCGGCTCTCAAGCTGCGAGGTGGCTTTGAGCTATGAGGGCCCCTCCCTCGAGCGCTTCCGAAGGATGGGGCCCCCACCATGGAACCTTCCGAACTGTAATCCTTGCGCCCATGCCGTGCGCGGGTCCCTCTTACCGGCCGCCTTGCCGATATGCAATATAGTCGGCCTAACGAGGGATGAGCATTGACCGCCGCACGACCCACATCGCCATCGCTTGACGCTGAGGAACTGGCCAAGTTCTCAAGGCTTGCCGCCGAGTGGTGGGATCCGCACGGCAAATTCGCCGTACTGCACAGGTTCAATCCCATCCGGCTCGGCTATATACGCGATCACGCCACGGCACGATTCGGGCGCGACCCCAACCTGCCCAGGCCGCTCGGCCGGCTGCGGCTTCTCGACATCGGCTGCGGCGGCGGCCTGCTGGCCGAACCGATGGTGCGACTGGGGGCCGAGGTGGTGGCCATCGACCCGTCCGAGACCAATATCGGCACCGCAAGGGTCCATGCCAAGGAGGCGGGGCTGGCCATCGACTACCGAGCCGTCACCGCTGAGGACATGGCCGCTGCCGGCGAGCAGTTTGACATCATCCTCAACATGGAGGTCATCGAGCACGTCATCGATCCGGCGGCCTTTGTCGCGGTGTGCGGACGCCTGCTCAAACCCGGCGGACTCATGTTTGTGGCCACCCTCAATCGCACGCTCAAGAGCTTCGTTTTTGCCATCATTGGCGCCGAATATGTCCTGGGTTGGCTCCCCCGCGGCACCCACCGCTGGGAAAAATTCATCACCCCTGAGGAACTCAACGGGTTCCTGGAGGCGGCGGGGCTGCAGCCGACGGACATCACTGGCGTCATCTACAATCCCCTCACCAGTGCCTGGATCCGCTCGCAAGACACGGACGTCAACTACATGGTGGTCGCCGACAGGCCCACCGCGAACCACGGGTTCAACGAAGCGTGATCCGCCGCACTGGTCAGTTCGCATCCTCAGGCAGCCACGGCAGAGGATGGGCCTCAATGCCCTCCTCAACCAGCTCGTTTGCTTCCTCCAGGCTGGCCTCGCCATAGATACCGCGCGAGTCGGCTTCCTGGTAATGGATGCGCCGAGCCTCCTCGGGGAAGCGCTCGCCGACATATTCGGCATTTTGCTCGACGTGCCGGCGCAACTTGCGCATCATCTCAAGTAGCTTTGTTTGCCCCTCATCGCCAAGGGCCGCGACCCGCTGCTTCGCAGTCTTTCGACTGGTGCGCACCGCAGGCGCCATCAGCTGCTTCTCGACCTGTTTGGAGCGGCACACCGGGCATTCCAGAGCGCTGGCGGTGAGCTGGTCGTCGCACATCGCGCTGTCGCGGAACCAGCCTTCGAACACGTGCTGCCGCTCGCACACCAGGGCATAGCGGATCATGATGCGATCTCTACTGCCGGCGGTTCGAGGCTGCGCACCTGGAACGGGCGATCATGGCCCAGGGCCGGAATGCGGCGTCGTGCTCTCACGACAGACGCGGGATCGATGTCACAGACCACCACGCCGGGCTCATCGCCGGCGACCTCAGCCACCACCTCGCCCCACGGAGAGACCGCCAGGCTGTGGCCATAAGTCTGCCGCCCGCTCTCGTGTCTGCCCCCTTGCGCTGGCGCCAGGATAAACGAACCGGTCTCGATGGCCCGGGCTTGGAGCAGCACCTGCCAATGGGCGGCCCCGGTCTGGCAGGTGAACGCCGACGGCACGGTGATGACGTCGGCTCCGGCCTTGGCCAGGCACCGATAGAGCGCCGGAAAGCGAACGTCATAGCACACAGTCAGCCCCAGCCGTCCCCAGGGCAGGTCAGTCACCACGGCGCCCTCGCCAGGCCGATAGGTGCGGGACTCGCGGTAGCTTTCGCCGCCATCCAGATCGACGTCGAACATGTGAATCTTGTCGTAGCGCGCCGCAATGGCGCCGTCAGGAGCGATGAGCAGGCAGCGGTTGACCAGCCGATCGCCGGACCTTAGCGCCACCGAGCCGATGACGATATGGATGGCGTGCTCGCTGGCAAGTTCGCGAAAAGCAGCAACCACTGGGTCTGCGGCCTCCTCCGTCGCCTTGGCCAACAGCTCCTCGCGCCTGGCCTCGATGACATTGGTCATCTCCGGCGTGACGACGAATTCGGCCCCGAGCCGGCATGCTTCGCGCACCGAGCGGCACGCGTCCTCAGCGTTGCGGCTCGTATCGGTGCTCGAGCGCAGCTGAACCAGGCCGGCGCGGAACGGTCGAGCGGTGCTCATGCTGCCGAACTCGCTTCGCTCAGCAGTCGATCGAGGCCGCCGCTGCGCTCCAGCGCGTAGAGCTCAGTGAAGCCTCCAACATGGCGTTCGCCGATGAAGATCTGCGGCACCGTGCGGTCGCCACCGGAGCGCGCGGTCATCTCCCGCCGCCGTTCCGGATTGGTCATGACGTCGATTTCCGTGAACGCCGTTGCGCGCCGGCGCAGCAGGTCCCTTGCCGCATGGCAATAGGGGCACACCGGCGTGGCATAGATGGTAATATCGGCCACAGCAGCCATTCGACGAACCTTTCGCACCTGCCATAAGTGGCCGTGGCCTCATATATGGAAACGTGCCGGATCGTGCACAAGCGCAAAGGCGAGCACGTTTACCCGCTCCGCCCCGGCGGCTTTCAGTGCCAAAGCGCAGGCGTTGGCAGTGGCGCCGGAGGTGATCACATCGTCGACCAGCAGCACCGCCGTGCCAACGACCTCGCCGCGCAAACCTTCAGGAACCCGGAATGCGCCGCGGACATTTGCCTGACGCTCGCGGTAGCCCAACCCGACCTGGGCTACCGTCGGACGGGTCCGTTCGAGCAGGTCGGGGCGATAGGAAAGAGACGTGCGGCAAAGCTGACGGGCGAGCAGCGCCGACTGATTATAACGCCGCCACCACAGGCGCCAACGGAACAGCGGCACCGGGACCACGAATGTCGCCTCAGCCAGTAGGGACTGTCCTGCCACCGCCATCAGCCGTGCCATCAGCGCCGCGACCTCGTGTCTGTCGCGATACTTAAGATCGTGCACCAGGCGGCGAGATCGGTCATCGAAGCGCACCGCGCCCCGCGCCCGGTCCCATACCGGTGGATTGGCAAGCGCTGCAGCGCTGACGATGCCTTCGCCCGGATCGTAGGCGAATGGTATGCCGCGCCGGTCGCAGCACGGCTCGGTAAGGAACGAAAGTCCGCGCCAGCACTGGGCGCACAAAGTGGCCGGTTCCATCACCCGCTCACGGCACAAGAGGCACTGGGGCGGGAGCAGAAAGTCAGCAATCAGCCGCCCGGCTCGGCCGGCTGCCTGGAGCCCCTGGCCATTGCCACACAACGTTTCGCGCGAGGCCAACCACATGTCCACGCCGGTCCCGGTGGTTTCAATGTGCGCAAGTGTAATCCGGAACGAGCCGCAAGCGAAATCTTCCTGCGTGGCGAGCTCCCTTGGCGAGGCCATCGCGGTACCCCATAGTCAAGCCATGTACGGTCCCGACAGCCCACCGCAAATTTTCGACCGCGGGCTCATGCGCAGGCGGCGCATTCGTGCGCTCGCCGGCCGTGGGTTTCCCGATTTCCTCTGCCAAGCGGCCGTGAGCGAAATCGCCGAACGCTTGGACCTGACATTGCGCAGCTTCGAGCTTGCCCTGGCGCTTGGTGCAGCGGCCGTTCCGCTTGCCCGCGTGCTGGCCGACTCCGGCAAGTTCGGGCGCGTCATTTCCGCCGATCGAACCTCGCCGGGATCTGCCGGCCTAATCGATCTGGTCTTCGACGAAGAAGCGCTGCCATTTGCGCCGGCAAGCCTCGACGCGGTGATTGCTGTCCTCGGGCTCGAGTCCGTCAACGACTTGCCCGGCGCACTGGTGCAAATTCGGCGCGCGCTCAAGCCCGACGGCCTGTTTCTCACTGTCCTGTTCGGCGGGGAAACGCTGTTCGAGCTGCGCCAGGCGTGGTTTGCGGCGGAAGCCGAGCTTGTCGGCGGCGTGAGCCCGCGGGTTGCCCCGTTTGCCGATGTCCGCGAGCTTGGCGGCGTTCTGCAGCGCGCGGGCTTCGCCTTGCCGGTCGCCGATGTCGACCGCCTGACGGTTCGCTATCCTAGCGGTTTTGCAGTCATGGCCGAGCTCAAGGCCATGGGGCTCGCCAATGCGCTCAGCTCCAGGAGCCGGCGCCCCGTGACGGCCGCGCTTCTGGCGCGCGCCGCAGCGATCTATGAGAAGACGTTTTCGGACCCGGACGGCAAGGTTCGCGCCACCTTCGATCTCGTCACGCTCACTGGCTGGGCCCCGGCCGAAGGCCAGCCCCAACCGCTCCAGCCGGGCAGCGCCAGGGTGCGCCTCGCCGAGGCGCTCGGCACCACCGAACACAAGCTCAAGCGCTGAAACGTGCCGGTTCCCTCGTGGCCTGGGGTCTGGCGAAGCATGGACGCAATCTGCTCCTTTTCCCTCAAGGGCAGGGGGTGAGCCTGATGCTACATGGTGAGGCTGGAGCGAACCGGGTGGGGATCGACATCGGTGCGGGCAAATTCGGGGCGCTGCGGCTGGGCGAGGGGGCCGAGCGAATCCAGGTAAGAGCTGTCGAACGACATCTGGTCATAAACCGGAAACTCAACGGCACGGTCACGGAACGCCTTCATCACCTGGCCGACGCCGCGCAAGCCGTTGAGGCGCGAGCGGCGAACCTGCTCAAGATCGATCTCTATGGGGATGATTTGCTCGATGGCATCGGCCCGGTGTAGCAGCCGCCCTGATGGGTCGAACACCGCCGAGTGGCCATTGCCGCCGGCTCCCAACCCGTTGATGTCGAACACGTAGGTCTGGAACATGGCTGAAGTGGCGTGAGCAATGGCGAGATCGACGTCGCGGTCGATGGTATGGGTCATCACCGGATGCAGGATTACTTCCACGCCCATCGAGGTGATCTGGCGGGCGGTTTCCGGGATCCACAGATCATAGCAATTGAGCACCCCGAATCTGCCGACGTCCGGCACGTCGAAGACGAGAAACTCGGTGCCGGGGGTGACGCCCTGCTCGAGCGGCAGAAAAGGGAACATCTTGCGGTAGCGGCCGACGATCTCGCCCGAAGGACCGGCCACCGTCGTGGTGTTGTAGATCGCACCGTCCTTGCGCTCGTACATCGAGCCGTTGACGAGCCACACCCGGTGGCTGGCCGCCATCTCCTGGAACGCTTCCTCCGAGGCCCCCGGCAGCGGCTGGGCATGGTGCAGCAGCGGACCGAAACAGGCGAGTTCCGAAAACATCACCATCTGGACCCATGGATAGAGATGCATGGTGAGGTCCAGCCGATGTCGCATGGCCTCGATATTG
>CAYWVA010000143.1:0-6577 GCA_964461545.1 uncultured Rhizobiaceae bacterium
CCGGCTTCCAGAGCCTGCAGTTCCGGCTGATCGAGGTGCGCCTCGGGCTCAGCCGGGAACGGCGGGCGAGCCAGTATGCCCATTCGTTCGACCGCCAGCTCTCGGGCGCCGAGCGTGACCGCTTGCGCCGGGCCGAAGCGGAGCCCTCGCTTCTGCTCAGGCTCGAGGCGTGGCTTGAGCGCATGCCGTTTGTCGACATCGGCGGCTACCGCTTCCACCAGGTCTACCGGGCAGCGGTGCTGGACATGCTGCAGGGCGATCTGCGTCAGGTGGAAGAGAGCGCCAGCCTGACCGAGGCGGCACGCCAGGAGAGCCGCGCGGCGCTGCTCGGCGCACTTGAGCGCTTCAAGGGCATCCTCGATGAGGCCGGCTACCAGCGCGATCGCGAGCACGGTGTGTGGACTTTGTCGTGGCGGGCGCTGCAGGCGGCGCTGTTCATCGTGCTGTATCGCGACGAGCCCATTCTGCAACTGCCCTTCAGCCTGCTTTCACGCCTCATGGACATCGACGAGACCATCACGGCGTGGCGCCATCGCCACGCCTTGATGGTGCAGCGAATGATCGGGGTGCGTATCGGCACCGGTGGTTCGGTCGGCCACGAATATCTGCGCCGCTCCACCGACGAGCACCGGGTGTTTGCCGACCTGTTTGCGCTCTCGACCTTCCTGATTCCGCGCTCGGCCCTGCCTCCATTGCCCGACGAGATGCGCCGGCAGATGGACTTCGCCTATGCCACCGGCCCCGCCGGCAGCCCCGCCGAGCCAGATTAGCGGTCATGGATCTGCGCCCCCACTTTTCGCGGTTCATCGCCGCTGCGCCGCAGCGCATTCATCTCGCCGCCCACAGCCACCACTACTGGCCCGACGTGACCTTCGAGGCCCAGCAGCGCTGTTGGGACGACGCCGCCCGGCTGGCCGACGCCAAGTGGGACAAGGTGTTCGGCGATGTGGTGCCGCAAGCCCAGCGCCATATTGCGCGGCTGCTCAAGCTTGCCTCGCCGGGCACCATCGCCTTTGCGCCCAACACCCACGAGTTCGTGTGCCGGCTGATCTCGTGTTTTCCCTCCGACCGCCCATTGCGGGTGCTGACCAGCGACGGGGAGTTCCACAGCTTTGCCCGCCAGATGCGGCGTCTGGAGGAAGACGGTCTGGCCAAGGTCGAGCGCGTCGCCTGGCAGCCATTTGCAAGCTTCTCCGAGCGCTTCGCCGCTGCGGCCCGCGCCGGCAGCCACGATCTGGTGTTCGTCAGCCAGGTTGCCTTCGATTCCGGCGCCGGCATCGCCGATCTTAATGCCGTCGTCTCGGTGGTGCCGCGAGACACCGTCGTGGCGATCGACGGCTATCACGGGTTTCTCGCCCGCCCTACCGACCTCAGCGCCATCGCCGACCGGGTGTTCTACATGGCCGGCGGCTACAAATACGCCATGGCAGGGGAGGGGGCCTGTTTCCTCCATGTGCCGCCGGGCTATTGCCTCAGGCCGCGCGACACCGGCTGGTTTGCGGCCTTCAACAGCCTCGAGGCCGCCCACGACGGGGCCAGGCTTGGCTATGACCTGGACGGAACCCGGTTTCTTGGCGCGACCTTCGACCCTTGCGGCCTTTACCGCATGGTGGCGGTGTTCGACTGGCTGGCCGAACTCGGGCTTGGCCCGGCCGACATCCATGCCCATGTGCGCACCCTGTTGGACATGATGGTAGGCGAACTGGACAGAATGGGAGTGGAGGCGCTGGCCGCCGGCCTGCTCCTGGTCGGGCTCGATGCACCTGGGCGCGGCAATTTTCTCTGTTTTGCCACCCCGGACGCGGCCGCCATTCACCGCAGGCTGAACGAGGCCGGCATCGTCACCGACGTCCGGGGCGACCGGCTTCGCCTCGGGCTCGGCCTTTACCATGCCGAGGCCGACGTGCCGGGAATCGCCGCCGGCATTGCCGCCGCGCTCGGCTCGTAAGCCTTCTCATGATTGGCTGGAACCGAATCCACGGCAGGTGAGTTCCTGCTGGCCGTGCACTGAGCAACCACCGGTGAAACGTGTCCGCGCCATCCCAGCGCTCCGGCCTCCGACAGTCCGAGCCGCAAGCCCACCATGTCGATCGCAAGTTCCTGACCGGGCTAGCGCGGGCGTTCGCCGGGGCGATCATCTTCGCATTGCCGATGCTCATGACCATGGAGATGTGGTGGATCGGATTCTACATAGATCCATGGCGCTTGGCGCTCCTTCTTATCATTCAGGTTCCGCTGCTCACGGCCCTGTCTCACATCAGCGGTTTCAAGGACACGGAGGGCTGGCTCGACGACGTGCTCGACGCCTTCGTGGCCATTGCCGTGGCTGCCATCGCCGCCACGGTTATCCTGTTCGTGTTTTCGGTCATTGATCTCGCTACGGCACTGGGCGAGGCGATCGGCAAGGTGGCCATCCAGACCTTTCCAGCCAGCATTGGGGCGATGCTGGCACGCAAGCAACTGGCTGGCTCGCAACACGATGGCCAGCCGCCGGCCGGAGACGATCCGACCACCTATGGCGGAGAAATGTTCCTGATGGCAGTCGGGGCACTGTTTCTCGGCCTTAATATGGCCCCGACGGAGGAGATGATCCTGCTCTCCTACATGATGACGCCTTGGCGCGAGATCGGGCTCGTCAGCCTCTCCCTCGCCGCCATGCACGGTTTTGTCTATGCCGTGGAGTTCCGCGGCCGGCCCCGGCCCTTGCCGGAGACCAGCTTCTGGAGCTTGTTCCTTCGCTTTACCGTTGCCGGCTATGCCCTGGTCCTCGTCATCTGCCTGTACCTCCTTTGGACGTTCGGGCGCACTGACGGTGCCGGTATTCAGGAGATGGTGAGCGCCGTGGTGGTGCTGGGTTTCCCGTGCGCCATCGGCGCAGCAGCCGCTCGCCTCATCCTGTGACAGCGCCGATGAAACCCCGCCGGAGCAAAAGCCGGAGCCAACGTCCAGGCGAGCCGCGCCAGGCCCCGCACGCCGTCCCGACGTCCAAGTGGGAGTGGATGTCTGGCGGGGTCGGGCTGGTCATGGTGCTCACCATGGTGGGCTATATCGGCTACAACGCGTTGAACGCGGAGCCGCTCGTACCTGCCGTTACTGTCGACCATCTGAGCACCGAGCCGACGCCTGGGGGATATGTGGTTACTTTTCGTGCCCGCAATGGCGGCCCTTCGACAGCCGCCTCCCTGCTGATAAGCGGAGGGCTCAGCGATGGATCGCGCGACATCGAAACAAGCGAAGTTGTCGTCGATTATCTTCCACCCCGGGGTGAGCGACGCGGCGGCCTCATCTTCCAGAACGACCCGAGCCGCTATCAGCTACATCTTGAGCCCAAGGGCTATGTCGATCCATGAGCAATTGTCCCTTGCGGGATCGCTCACTCGGCTGCGAAATCGGACGTTGTGCGCTCGGAGCGGGATTCGACCATGGCCTTGAGCGCGACATAGTCGGGTTTGCCGGTGCCCAGGACAGGCAGCTTGTCGAGGGTGATGATCTCGGCCGGGACCATCAGGTCGCCGGCACCTCGTGCCTTGGCATGCTTGACCAGTCGATCACGTTTGGCGTCGCGGGCCGTGGTCACCAGCACCAGCCGCTCGCCCTTGCGGCGGTCGGGCAGGGCCACCACGGCAGAGGTTTCCTCGGGCCACACCTCGCCGACCAGAGCTTCGACGGCGGCGAGAGAGATCATTTCGCCGGCGATCTTGGCAAACCGCTTGGCGCGGCCGAGGATCCTGATAAAGCCGTCGGCGTCGATGGACACGATGTCGCCGGTGTCGTGCCAGCCGCCGGGCGGCGGCTCGATGACCCCGGGGTTGTCCGCTTTCAGATAGCCGAGCATGACGTTGGGGCCGTTGAGAAAAAGCCGCCCGCCTTCGTCCACCCCTTCCACCGGTTCAAGCCTCGCCTCCATCAGCGGCGACAACCGGCCGACGGTGCCGGGGCGGTTGCTCATCGGCGTGTTCATGGCCGCTACCGGAGCGGCTTCGGTGACGCCATAGCCCTCCAGGATGCGCACCCCGAACTGCTCCATGTAAAGGGCGCGGGTCTGCGGCCGCACCGGCTCGGCCCCGGCCAGGAGAAGGCGCAGCGAGCTGAAGTCGTAAGGGTGGGCGGAGCGGGCATAACCGGCCAGGAACGTGTCGGTGCCGAACAGGATGGTGGACCTGGTCACATAAATGAGCTCGGGCACGATGCGGTAATGCAGCGGCGAGGGGTAGAGGAACACCGGAACGCCCGCCAGCAACGGCATGATCAGGCCGCCGGTGAGGCCGAAGGAATGGAACACCGGCAGGACGTTGAACACCTTGTCGGTGGCGTCGGCATCAACGCGGGCCAGCGCCTGGGCGCAGTTGGCGACGATGTTGCGATGCGACAGCACGACACCCTTGGGTGTGCCTTCGGACCCTGAGGTGAACAGGATCACCGCCGGATCCTCGCTGCGCCGGCGGGCTTGCGGGGTCGAGCCGCGAAGCACGCCGCGGATCTTGTCCTTCAGTCTGATCTCGGCGCGGATGTCATCCAGATAGACGATGTTCACGGTGTGGCCGAGCGACTCGATCAGGCTGTCAAGCTTTGCCCGTTCGATGAAGGCGCGCGAGGTGAGTACGACGCGGACCTGAGCGGCCTCGAAGGCGAGCTTCAGGTTGGCTGCGCCGGCGGTAAAGTTGAGCATGGCCGGCACTCGCCCGATGGTTTGCAGAGCGAAGAAGACGACGGCGACGCCCACCGAATTGGGCAAAAGGACACCGATCGCCTCGCCCGGCGGGGCCAGCGGCGCCAGCTTGGCGCCGAGCACCTGGCTCGCCTGCACGAGCTTGCGGTAGGTGAGTTTGACCCCGAGAGAATCGAGCGCGATCGGCTTGCCGACGTCGCGGGTCGCCTTGGCCTGAATGAGCGCCTCGAACAGCGACTTGTCGGTGATCATGGTGCGCACCATCATCTCGACCATGATGTCCTGGAGCGCTGCACCGGCGGCGCGCCGTCGCTGTTTACCACGCAACTCGGAGGGAACCGACAGCCGCACCGGCCTTTGGATGGTGATGGAGATGCGCGGCAGCAACGCCTTGCGGATCTGGGCGCGCGACAGATAACCGAACAGCGAACGTTCCGGCCCCTGGATGCGCACCGGCACGACAAGCGCGCTGGTCTTGTCGGCGATCATGGCAGTGCCGTCATAGACCTTCATGAGCTGGCCGGTCACCGTGACCCGGCCTTCGGGAAAGATGACGATCGGCTGGCCGGCCTCGATCTCATGAATGAGGGTGCGCGCCGCCAGTGGCCGCGAAGGGTCGACGGTGGTGTGCGGCATCCCCCATAGCAGTGGTCTCACCCACCACTTTTGCGCCCATCCCGTGTCGATGGCAAAGACCGCCTCGATCGGCAGGAAGCAGTGCATCAGGGGGCCGTCGATGATGCTCACATGGTTGGGCGCGACAATCATCGGCGTGCCCTGCACGGGCAGGTTCTCAAGGCCGGTGATCTTGACCCGGCACAGGGCGCGGAACATCAGTGCGCCGAGATCGCGCAACGAGTCGCGGCCCCAGAACATGACCACCAACGCGGCCGCGGCAAGATTGCCCGCCGCGACAATGGCCAGCAGGACGCCAAACCCGAAACCCAGCGCCTGCAGGCCCGACACCATCAGCCCGGCGGCGACCATGAAGGCGGCGGACAGGACGTTGACGGCCGCCACCACCCGGGCGCGCCGGCCGGGTGCGGCCCAGGACTGGACGGCCGCAAAGGCCGGCACAATGAACAGCCCTCCGGCGGCGGCAAGCCCGAACAGGTCGATGGTGAGGCGCCAGCCCTCGGCACTGGTGATCAGGGCGGCCGGCCCCACCAGGACCGTGGCTCGCTCCACCGCAAAGGCGAGATCGAATCCGAACAGGGCCATCACCACCGCAGCTACCGGCACGACGCCGAGATTGGGCCGCAATCGACTGGCCCGCGCGGCAAGGAACGAGCCGGTCGCGATGCCGAGCACGAAAAGCACCAGTCCGGCCGTCACCACCTCCTCGGTTCCGCCCCAGGCCTGGGCGATCATCGAGGGCACCAGCGACAGCATGACGGCGCCAACCAGCCAGAACCAGGCCACCACCAGCGCCCCGGTGCGCAGGCGCCGGTCGGCCCACAAGACGCCGACCAGGCGCCGGGTCGAAGCCAGGATATTACGGTCGACGCTCAAAGCATCGCCCAGTGCTGCGGTGGACGGAATCAGCCAGGCAAAGCCGTAGGCCGCGACGGCGATGACAACCATGATCCCTGCCACCGTCCAGGGCTCGGCCACGGTGGCCGCCAACCCCCCGAAAATGGTCCCAAGCAGGATCGCCGCAAAAGTGCCGGCCTCGACCAGGGCATTGCCGGCGGCAAGCTCGCGTGTCTCCAGGTGCTCGGGCAGGATGCCGTACTTGACCGGCCCGAACAGCGCCGATAGGACGCCAGAGAGGCCCAGCGCCGTCATCAGAATGGGCACCGACTGCATCGCGAAGCCCAGCCCCGCAATGGCGGCCACCGCGATCTCCGCAAGCTTCAGCCAGCGGGCGACCGCGGCCTTGTCGTACTTGTCGGCCATCTCGCCGCC
>CAYWVA010000144.1:0-6562 GCA_964461545.1 uncultured Rhizobiaceae bacterium
CTCTAATCCCGGCTCAGGCCCTGCTGCTTGAGCCGGTCCAGGTAGGCCGGCCACAGGATCTCCAGCTCCCGGCCGAGCTTGACGAGATAGTCCCACGAGTACAGGCCGGTCGAATGGCCATCCGAGAAAATCAGGCGCACGGCATAATTGCCCACCGGCTCGAGTCGCGTAATGGTGACGCGGCGCTTGCCGGCGACGGTAACCTCCTGGCCGGGGCCATGGCCTTTGACCTCGGCGCTGGGGCTCTCCACTCGGAGATATTCGGCCGGCAGGTCATGGCGCTCGCCGCTGTCGAAGGTGACGGTGAGCACCTTACCCTGGTCCCTCAGCCGCAACTCCTCAGGCCAAGCGCGCGGCGGCTGGCTGGCGGCCGCGGCGGGACTCATTCGTCGTCTCCGAGGTTGCGGGCTTCTTCCGCCAGCATGATCGGGATGCCGTCGCGGACCGGGTAGGCGAGCCGCGCGGCGCGCGAAATCAGCTCCTGGCGTTCGGCGTTATATTCGAGCCCCTTCTTGGTCACCGGGCACACGAGGATCTCGAGAAGTTTGGGATCGACGGTCCTGGCACCGGCAGCGGCGCCGGGTTCGGTGTTGGCATCCTTGGTTGCCATGGCTAACTCCTATTGCAGCCGCGATTCGCCGGCGCCGTTGCCGCGCGCCAGCGCCACCTCGGTGAGCGCCACCAACATCTCGGCGCGCGCCTTGAGGTCGGGGGCTTCCAGCAGTGCCTGCTTATCGTCTGGCGGATAGGGGCTCAAGACCGACAGCGAGTTGACCAACGACTCCGTCGAGGCGGCCTCCACCTCGCTCCAGTCGGCAACAAGCTGGCGAGCATCGAGATAACTGCGCAAGGTCTCGAGCAGAACCTGCCGGTTCACCTCCTCCTCGCCCATGCCGGGGCTCAGGTCATCGGCGAACGGGGCGAAATCGGCCTCGATCTGGCGGTAGGGCTGTGAGCTTTCGATCTCGGCCGCCACCCGGAAGCGGGCGATGCCGGTCAGCACGATAAGGAAACGGTCGTCAAAGGTCTCGGTGTAGGAGGTGATGCGGCCGGCGCAGCCGACGGCGCGGAGCGGCGCCCGGTCATCGACTAGGGGACTGGGCTCAGGTCCGGCGAGTGCCGGCTGGACCATGCCGATGATGCGTGTCCCCGACATGGCGCCACTTACCATGGCAAGATAGCGCGGCTCGAAGACGTTGAGCGGCAGCCGGATGCGCGGCAGCAGCAGCGCTCCCGGCAGAGGGAAGACCGGGAGGCGGGCGGGCAGGTCGTCCAGGGTGCGATAGCGCTCCAGCAAGCCCATCGCAAAGGTCAGGAAAACAGGATCGACGAGAGCCGCCGACGCCCGCTGAGCGTTAGGGGATCTTTGGGGCCCCAGGCCTCGAACAGCTTGATGAGCTGCTTGCGGGCCGCCCCGTCGTCCCAGTCGCGCTGGCGCTGGAGGCTGGCGAAGAGTTGCTCCAGCGCCTCCTCTCGCCGGCCGGCGGCATTGAGCGCCATGGCCAGGTCGAGGCGGGCCTGATGGTCTCCGGGATCGGCTTCGACAGCGCCGCTCATCCGCTCGATCTCCGACAGGTCCACCGGATGCCCGGCCACCTCTAGCGAGGCCCTGGCGCTGACGATCGCCGGATCATTGGACTTCGCCGGCGGCACCAGCGCCAAAGTGGCCTTGGCACCTTCCAAATCACCCGATTCGATCTGGCATCTGGCGAGCCCGGCGAGCGCCGCAATGTTCTCGCCATCGGCCTGCAGGACCGCAGTATAGATTGTCGCGGCGCGCGGGTAATCCTTGCTCTGCAGGCAGGTGCTGGCCTCTTCCAGCGCCGCCTCGATCTCAGCCCCGCCGCCATCGCTGCCGATCAGCCGCTGGACGAAGGACCTGAGCTCGCTTTCCGGCAGGGCGCCCATGAAGCCGTCGACCGGCTGGCCGTTGGCGAAGGCAAACACCGCCGGGATCGACTGAATGCGCATCTGGGCCGCCAGGGCTTGGTTTTCGTCGACATTGACCTTGACCAGCTGCACCCGGCCTTTGGCTTCGCGCACCACCTTTTCCAGCGCCGGTCCGAGCTGGCGGCATGGGCCGCACCACGGCGCCCAGAAATCGACCACGACCGGCAGGCGCTTGGATGCCTCGATGACATCGGCCACGAATGTAGCGGTGCTTACGTCCTTGACCAGGTCGGCGGTGCCGGCAGGTCCGGGCGCGCCCACGCTGCCACCAAAACCGATCAGGGAATCCGTCATCTGTCAAACCTTTCGAGCCAAGCCGACGCCCTTGCGCCGGCAATATGCGTTGCTGGCCCGTTACATGGCCGATAGCTGCCAATTTTGCAACTTGGCCATCCGGCTGCCATCGGCGTCCGTCAGCCGAGATCGACGACCTTCGGCTCATGGCCGCAGGCGCGGATGAACTTCATGAGGTCGGATGAGCAGATGCTCATGGTGGCGGAGTTGACCAGCGGATGGTAGTTGAGCAGCTCGTGGCGCATCATATCGGCATCGAGGATGACGTTGGCCCGCCGCTCCACGTCGTTGATGAGGGCGAAAGGCGTCACCGAGCCGGGCTCGACGCCGAGCACTTGGCTGAGCAGGTCGGGTCGTCCGAACGACAACCGCGCCGAACCGATGCGCGGCGGCAGTCGCTTCAAGTCGAGGTCGGCCTCCTCAAGGCACACCACAAGCCAGATCCGGTCCTTTTTGTCCTTGAGGAACAGGTTCTTGCAGTGGCCGCCGGGAATGTCTCCGCGCAGCGCCTTGGCGTCCTCGACGGTGAAGACCGGAGGGTGCTCGACAACAGAGGTTTCGATTCCGAGCTCGGCCAGGCGGCGCTCGAGGTCCTCGCGGCTGGACGCGGTGCGCTGGGTGGCGAGATCCACCGGTTGCCTCCTTTGGCAGGGTCCGGGCTACTGCCGGGGGAGCTATTGCATTTGCCGGCCGCTTGCGCAATAAGTGCGGCGCGCCGGCCGCCGGATGGGCCGGCCGTTGCGCGCTAGCGGGCGTAGCTCAGGGGTAGAGCACAACCTTGCCAAGGTTGGGGTCGTGGGTTCGAATCCCATCGCCCGCTCCAATTTCCAACGAAAAATCAAAGACTTACCGCGGCGCCATCGGGCGCCGCCCGCCGCATCTCGGCTTTGGTCACCACATGGTCACCACCGGGAACGGAATTCGGTACCGTCCAGCAATCAGGTGGCAGGGCGCTTCGCCAGCGCGAGGCCAACGCACCTCCCCTTTGTGACCTGCGCACCGGAAACTGTCTGCATGATTGCTCACAGCAGGGTGCGGCCGCCATCGACATAGATCGTTTGGCCGGTAATGAATGCCCCGGCGTCGGAGGCCAGCATAACGACGGCGCCCACCAGATCCTCTGGCGTGCCCAGCCGGCCCATGGGGATTTTGGCGATCGCCGCATTGCGCCGGCTGTCGTCGTCGACGACAGCCTGGCTGAGCGGCGTCGGGGTCACGGCGGGGCCGATGGCATTGACGGTGACGCCGAACCGCGCCCACTCCAGCGCCAGCACCCGGGTGAGGTGGGCGACGCCGGCCTTGCTGGCGGCGTAGGCCGCATAGTCCGGATTGACCACTTCGGACGACACCGAGGCAATGGTGATGATCCTCCCCTGGCGCTCGGACACCATGTGCCGGCCGGCGGCGCGAGCAAGCAGGAAGGCGCCGGTGAGGTTGGCATCAATTGTCAGCTGCCAGTCCTGCAAGCTCAGTTCGAGCGCCGGGGCAACCCGATAGATGCCGGTCGCATTGATGACCACGTCGAGCCCGCCAAGCCGCTGCACCGATTGCTCAACAGCCGCGGCGCACGAGGCCTCGTCGGTGACATCGAGCCGGCAGATGTGGGCCTGGCCCTCCGACGCGCCCAGTTCGCATTTCAGGCCGTCGGCGCCATCAATGTTCATGTCGGCCAGCATGAGCCGTGCCCCTCGCATCGCCAGTGCGCGGACGAGCGGCGCGCCCAGGCCCCCGGCGGCACCGGCAACAAGGATTGTATTGCCTGCAACGTCGAACAGCGGGTCGGCGGTGTCTTGAGCGCGCATCAGGCGGGCTCGATCACGAACAGCACCTGGTCGTACTGGACGCCTTCGCCATGGCCGACCAGGATCTCAGCGATGATGGTAACGTCGATCAGTTGGATCGTGCGGGTGGCGGTCATGTTTAGATGCTGGTGCGTGATGGTGATGAAGGGGGAGCCGTCGTCGCCCGCACCAGCAGCCTCGCCTCGAGTTCGCGGCTCTGGACCGGCCTGCCGCTTTCCAGGGCGATCAGCAGCGCTTCGGCCGCCGCCGTTCCCATTTCCTCCGCCGCGAGATGCACCGTCGTCAGCGCCGGACGTATATGTTCCACTAACGACAGGTTATCGAAGCCGGTGATAGACAGGTCCTGGGGCACGGCGATGCCGCGCTCGACGGCTTCGAACAGGGCGCCCAGCGCAATCACGTCGTTGCCGCCCACCAATGCGCTGGGCAGCCGCCCGCGGTCGGCCATCTGTCCGAACGCCCGGCGCGCCGCGGCGATGGAGTAGGGGACTTCGGTAAGCCACTGCGGCGCCAGTGGCAGGCCGTAGCCGGCGAGCGCCTCGCGCAACCCCTCCACCCGCTCACGGGCGCGGTCGTTTCCGCTTGTGATGCCGGCCAACATGCCAATGTCGCGGTGGCCCAAGCTCACCAGGTGGTCGGCGACTTGCGCGATGGCCTTGCGGTTGGAGAAGCCGACATTGGGGTGGGCGCTGTCTGGGTCGAACGTCCAGGTGTTGACATAGGCCTTGGCGGCGCGGCGCAACTGAACGAAGGTCGGCGCGGTGTGGTCGTTGCCGACCAGCATCAAGGCGTCGATGCCGCGCTCCAGCAGGCGCTGCACCTGAATCGCTTCGGCCTGGGGCGAATAGTTCGAGACCGCCAGAAGGATGGTATAGTTCGCCTGCGCCAGACGGGCTTCGAAGGCGTGGATGCCGCTCGCGAAGATGGCGTTGCTCAAGGTGGGAATGACGGCACCGATGGTGAACGAGCGGTTGGACGCCAACGCGCGCGCCGCGCCGTGAGGGAAATAACCGTGCCTTTTGATCGCCCGCTCCACCCGCCGTCGGACCTCATGGCGTACCAGCGGCGAGGCGTTGAGCACGCGCGACACGGTGGCCGTCGACACCTTGGCGGCGCGGGCGATATCGGCCTGCGTCGGGCGACGGGGCTTTCGCACCCGCGGGTTCCTCACTACATCAACTTTGCTTGACATCGATGACGCTTCCACGCGATGCTTCACTGTAAGCGCATACAATGCGGCGTGCCAAGACCGCAATTTCAGGCGCTTGTGAGCAGAGGCGACAGCGGCGCAGGAACGCGGCGGACATCACAAGATGCCGCCGGCAGACCCGCCAATCCAAGGGAGGAAAACGATGTCGAAAACACTGGCCAATCTGGCAGCGGTCGCCGCTGCCTTCATGCTTGCAGCGCCGAGCATGGCCGACGCGCAGACAACCATCCGCGTGCAGTCGGTGATCCCGATCAGCGCCGACGAAGTGGTCATGCTGAAGGACTTTGCCGAGGACGTGAAGGCCCTGACCAACGGCGAAGTGGTCATCGAGGTGCTGCCGGCAGGCGCCGTTGTCGGTGTCGCCGAAACGCTTGACGCCGTTGACAAGGGATTGATCGAGGGCGGTTTTGCCTGGACGCATTATTGGTCCGGCAAGCACCCGGCTGCCGTTCTGTTCGGCTCACCGCCGGCTGGTTCGGGCCTCGGCATGGACAATACCGCCTGGGTATCGTGGTTCCTCTATGGCGGCGGCCAGGATCTCTATGACCGGCTTTGGGAGGAGATGGGCGTCAATGTGAAGGGCTTCATTCTTCAGCCGGTCGGTCCGGAAGCACTGGGCTGGTTCAAGGAGCCGATCGCGTCGATGGATGAGTTCCGCGAGCGCCGCTTCCGTACACCCCCGGGCATCACGGGCCAAGTCTACAACGAGATGGGAGTCCCGGCCGTCTCGATGGGTGGAGGTGACATCGTCCCGGCCCTGGATCGCGGCGTTCTTGACGGAGCGGAATGGTGCTGTCCGAAGCCGGATCTGGTGTACGGCTTTCAGCGCCATATGAAGCACTACTATCTGCAGGGCCTGCACCAAATCGTTGTCAATGCGGACATTTACTTTAATGGTGACGTGTGGAACAACCTCACCGAGCACCAGCAGAAGGCGATCGAAGTTGCGGCCAATGCGTCGCTGACCAAGACCGTGGCCTACCGCATCCTCGAGAATGGCCGGGCTCTGAAAGAACTGATCGAGGAGCACGGTGTGCAGCTTCAGGATACGCCGGATGAATATTTCTCGGAGTTTATGGCTGCCACTCAGAAGATCATCCAACAGAACGCGGAGGAAAACGAGTTCTTCCGCGAGGTCCTGGAGTCGCAGCGGGCCTTCGCTGAAGTAGCGGTTCCCTACTGGTCGCAGTCCCAGCGCACCAACGCCGTCCTGGCCGAAGAGTATGCTAGCCAGGTAGATTGGTGGAAAAAAGCGCAAGAATAGTCCGTACGCAATTATACGCTTGGCTGCACAACTGAGAAGGGG
>CAYWVA010000145.1:0-6519 GCA_964461545.1 uncultured Rhizobiaceae bacterium
CTGGTGTTCGACGCTCTGCGCGGCCGCGCCCTTTATGCCCGCCTGATGGACGCCGACACCCCGCGCGCCCTCGCCCTGGCGGCGCTCGGCTGGGAGTGGCGGGCCGATCCGGACACCATCGCTGTATGGTGCGAGGAAGCCCATGGTCCGGGGCCGCTCGGGGAAGCGGAACGGGCGCGCCTCGAAGCGCCGCCGCCGGCCGGGTTGCCGGCCTGGGTGCAGGGCAACTATCCCGAATGGCTGGCCGGCTCATTTGAACGCGCCTTTGGCGAGCGCGCCATGGCCGAGGGTGCGGGCCTCAGCCGGCGGGCCCCGGTCGACTTGCGCGTCAACACGCTTAAAGCCACCCGCGACAAGGTGTTGAAGGCGCTGGCCCGCGCCCATGCCGAAGCGGGGCCGTGGTCGCCCTTTTCGGTGCGCATTGCGCCGCCGATGCGCGACGGCAGGGCGCCCAATGTCGAGGCCGAGGCAGCGCACGCCCGGGGCTGGTTCGAGGTCCAGGATGCGGGCTCCCAGGTGGCGGCGCTGATGACCGCCGCCGAGCCGGGCCATCAAGTCGCCGATATCTGTGCCGGGGCAGGGGGCAAGACGCTCGCCCTTGCCGCCCAGATGGCCAACCGCGGCCAGATCCACGCCTTTGATGCCGACCGGCACCGCCTCAGGCCGATCTTCGATCGGCTGAAGCGGGCGGGGGTGCGTAACGTCCAGGTGATCCCGGCAGGCGAGCCGCAACGGCTGGATGCGCTCAAGCTTGGCATGGACATGGTGCTGGTCGATGCGCCGTGCTCGGGATCAGGCAGCTGGCGGCGCCGGCCAGACGCCAAGTGGCGGCTCAGCCGCGACGCCCTGGAGCGGCGCATCGCCGAACAGGCCGGGGCGCTCGACCGCGGCGCCGACCTGGTGAAGCCGCAAGGCCGCCTCGTCTATGTCACCTGCTCGGTGCTGCCGGAGGAGAACGGCGATCAGGTGGCGGCATTCCTCGAACGCCATCCGGATTTTGCCGTGGTCCCCTACAGCGACGTGTGGCGGGCGGCAATCGCCAGCGAGCCGCCGGCCTCCGCTGATGGCTCGGAGCACACCCTGCTCCTGACCCCGGCGCGCCACGGCACCGACGGCTTCTTTGTCGCCGTACTGGTGCGCAAAGGCTGAGCGCTGTTGCCCGTGCGGCGCCGCATCGATTGCAGCAGGAGCGCTTGTCGCCTATCTGAACGCTTCCAATGACCGAGCACATTCTCATCGTCGATTTTGGCGCCCAGTACACCCAGCTCATCGCCCGCCGGGTGCGCGAGGCGGGGGTGTACTCCGAGATCGTTCCGTTTCACCGCGTCGAGGCGGCGCTGCAGCGCGACGGCCTGCGGGGCATCATTTTGTCCGGCGGGCCGGCGAGCGTCACCGAGGCGGTGGCGCCGCGCGCTTCGCCCAAGATCTTTACCCTCGGCCTGCCCGTTCTCGGAATCTGCTACGGCGAGCAGGCCATGTGTGCCACCCTCGGCGGCAAGGTCGAAGTCTCCGACCACCGCGAGTTCGGCCGCGCCTTTCTCGAGGTGGTCGGCCACTCGCCGCTGTTCGACGGCGTGTGGGCCAAGGGCGAGCGCCATCAGGTGTGGATGAGCCACGGCGACCGGGTCATAGCGCTGCCCGAGGGGTTCCAGGTCATCGGCCTGTCCGAGGGCGCGCCGTTTGCGGCGATCGCCGATGACAAGCGCGCCTTGTACGGTGTGCAGTTCCACCCGGAAGTGATGCACACGCCTGACGGCGCTCGGCTCATCGCCAATTTCGTCATCGAGATCTGCGGCTGCCGCGGCGACTGGACCATGGCTTCGTTCAAGGACGATGCCATCCATCGCATCAAGCGCCAGGTCGGGTTCGAGCCGGTGATCTGCGGTCTGTCGGGCGGCGTCGATTCGGCCGTCACCGCGGTGCTGCTGCACGAGGCCATCGGCGAGCAGTTGACCTGCATCTTCGTCGATCACGGGCTTTTGCGGCAGGACGAGGCCGACGAGGTGGTGCGGCTGTTCCGCGAGGCCTACAATATTCCGCTGGTCCACGTCGACGCCTCGAAGGTCTTTCTCGAGGCGCTGGCCGGCATGACCGACCCGGAAGACAAGCGCCGCACCATCGGAAAACTGTTCATCGACATCTTCGAGGCCGAGGCCAAAAAGGTCGGCGGGGCGTCATTTCTGGCCCAGGGCACGCTCTACCCGGACGTCATCGAGAGCGTGTCGTTCACCGGCGGGCCGTCGGTCACCATCAAGTCGCACCACAATGTCGGGGGCCTCCCTGAGCGCATGAACATGCAGCTTGTCGAACCCTTGCGCGAGCTGTTCAAGGACGAGGTGCGGGTGCTCGGGCGCGAGCTTGGCCTGCCGGGCCATTTCGTCCGGCGGCACCCGTTCCCGGGACCGGGGCTTGCCATCCGGGTGCCGGGTGCCGTCAGCCGCGATAAGCTCGACATCCTGAGGAGGGCCGACGCGATCTTTCTCGACGAGATTCGCAAAAGCGGCCTCTACGATGCCATCTGGCAGGCCTTTGCGGTGCTGCTGCCGGTTCAAACGGTGGGGGTCATGGGCGATGCCCGCACCTACGAATATGCCTGCGCGCTGCGGGCGGTGACCTCGACGGACGGCATGACGGCGGACTATTTTCCCTTCGACCACCTGTTCCTCGGCCGCACCGCAACCCGGATCATCAACGAGGTGCGAGGCATCAACCGTGTCGTGTATGATGTCACCTCGAAACCGCCCGGCACCATCGAGTGGGAATGAGAAGGGTCGCCAGGACGGAACAAGCAGGGTTGCCGATTGCACCGGCCGGCCGCCGACACTATTTAGGGAGGGAAAGACGCCCGTAGAGCCACCGGCGCGCATTGGACGCGCAAGCGTGGAAGGGGTGAGCCATGGCCACCAGGAACCACTTGTCCTTCGATCCCAAAACGTTTCTTACCAGCGTCGGAAACGGCCGCACCATCCATCGGCTTGCAAAGGACCACGTGGTCTTTTCGCAGGGAGAGGTGGCCGACGCAGTGTTCTACATCCAGAAGGGCAAGGTGAAGGTCGCTGTCGTCTCGGAGCAGGGCAAGGAAGCTGTGGTGGCCATTCTTGGCCCCAGGGACTTCTTCGGCGAAGGATGCCTTGCCGGACAGTCATTGCGCATGGCGACGGTCTCGACGATGTCGGATGCGGTCATTAGCCGGCTGGAAAAGTCGGCGATCGTTAGGATGATCCAACAAGAGCCGGCATTCTCCGACGTCTTCATCTCCCATTTGCTCGGTCGCAACATCCGGGTCGAGGCAGACCTCGTCGATCAGCTCTTCAATTCGAGCGAGAAGCGCCTGGCGCGGATGCTTCTGCTGCTGGCCAATTTCGGCCAGGCTGAGGAGCCGCAGCCGATGATCGCCAAGATCAGCCAGGAGACGCTGGCAGAGATGATCGGCACCACGCGTTCGCGGGTGAGCTTTTTCATGAACAAGTTCAGGAAACTGGGATTCATCAGCTACAACGGCGGCATAGAAGTGCACCGGGCATTGCTGAACGTGGTGCTGCACGAGCAGCCGCAGATAGCCAACGACCAAGCCGGCAGCCGGTCGGCGAGGCGTGTCAGGGACCCGAAGGGCCCCTGACCTTCACCTGCGCCCAAGCGTCAATACGCGTAGGGACTGTTGCAGCGATGGTACAGGCCGTCGTAGCCAAGATATCTGTCGGTCGCCGCGTTGTAAGAGCGGAAGCGATTGAAGCACCAATCGACGTGAGCCGAGTGTGTGTGGCCCGAATACTGAGGCTGAGGCACGATCACGCTCAAGCCGAACGAGGGGGCGCCGAGCCACCACGGCGAGGCATAATGGTAGCCGCCGTACTGATGGCGGTATCCCGACCTGGGGTACCGGTGACGCTGGCCGTCCCGGCGCCAGTCATATCGCCGTGCCCGGTCGCGGTTGTGGCGATTGACCTGTTCGACCATCGCCGTGTCGCCCGGGGCTGCCAGCGCGGCGCCGGGCAGGGTCGCTGCCGATGCCGGGGCGGTAGCGAACAGCAGCATGGCGCCGCCGATTAGGCCCGCTGCCACCGCTGTGAATTTAAGTTTACGCATGTATTTCTCCTCTTGGGTTTGTGCCGCATCAACGCACGACGCAGCGAAAAGTTCCGTCGTCGGCGTCGAGCCGAAATATTTATTTATGAAAATATTCGATGAACCTCGTAAAGATACAATATTTCTGCCTTAAGCGACCAATATTTGGCCACTTATTTCTGTGCATGGTGTCAATAATATAGTGGGTACCGCCAGTACAATCATTCGCGATTTGATCGCCTCAGCATGAATCGGACACACAAAATGAAGCCGGCACGACTCTTTCTTACGGTTGCGCTCCTCACCGGGCTGGGCGTCACGAGCGCCATGGCAGATTGCGATCTCTCTGACACCCGGCTCGAACAGGCGATCGCGCAAAAGCCCGAGTTTCGCGTGGCAGCGAACCGTCAGATGGTGCGCGACCTCCGCAGCTTGAGGGACGCCGCCTTCATCCTGTGGTCCTACGGGCGACACGAAGACTGCAATCGCCTCGTGGCCAACATCCGCGAACTGGTCGCCGCGCCGGCCATGGGCTCGTTGGGCGACAGCGATGAGGACGAGGTCAATTATCAGCAGGCCGCCTCCGAGCCGTTCGTTCATCGCGGGGGCGCCGTGGCAGGCCGCCGCGACGAGCAGGGCGCCACGGCGCTCATCAGCGTTGATGAACTGATTCCCGGCTTGAGGGCCGATGAGATGATCGGCACCGAGGTCCGCAGTTCAGACGACAAGATCGTGGGCGAGGTCCGCAACATTGTGTTCGCAACCAAGGACCGCCGGGACTACGCGATCGTGGCCTCTGGAGGGTTCTTCGCCGTCGGCAAGGACAGCTTCGTGGTGCCGATCCGGTTTCTCCGTGTCACGCAGGAACGCGACAGTTTCTTTCTGCATATTTCCGAGGCGGCAGTGAACACCGTCCCCCTGATGCCGGACCAGGACTACGAATGGCATTCCGATGACGCATGGCTGGCGCTGAATGATGCCCACTTTCAATGACCGCGCCGGGGGAGCGAGGGATCAAAGGCAGCCCGCCAAGGCCGCGCATCCTCCGAGCCCACGTCAGTCAGTCAGTCAGGGCTTGCTCGATATCGGACACGGGCAGTTTTGTGAGGTCCTTGCCGACCTCGGCAATGATGTGGTCCGTGACTTGTCGATGCAAGGCCTTCCTCAACACTCCGAGAGCCGCCGGCGGAGCGACAAGCACGATCTTCTGGTACTGGCCGCGGTGGACGCCCTCCTTGAGCAGGCCTGCCACTCGACCCAGAAACTTCTCTTCCTCGAGGCGATGCCAGTCGGTCTCCTCAAAGGCGCTGCGATGGGAGTCCGGCGTATCATGGTAGCGCCCCGGCCGGTCTGTTCCCTGCTCGTGGGTCGGGGGGTTTTCGTGCTGAAGGACGCGGTCGGTCCGTAGATTGGGATAAACCTCGTCACCGTCATTGTGCAGGAACAGCGCCCGCTGACCGTCGGCGACGACGACCCAGGTCGCGTGTGGAAGGGTGATCTTGGTCTTGCTCATGGCCCTGAACCTGGGAAGCGGGTTTGCCCAAGTCAACGCAGTTGCGTGGCCTTGAGTTCTCCCCGCTTCCGTTTTCTTGTGATTGGCTTCAGTATGGCGTCAGGTTCTAACAGGTGGGCAACATCACGGGGGCATTCTCATGACTGAAAACGGCGATCCGGCCGAGGTGGTGACGTTCTGGCTGGCCCAGACCGATGAGGTCTGGTTCAGCGCCAACGACGCCTTCGACGCTGTGGTCTCGGACCGCTTTCGCGAACTCTTCGAGCGGGCAAAGTCAGGAGCCCTCGATCATTGGGCAGATACCCCCGAAGGGGCCCTGGCGCTGGTCATCCTGCTGGATCAGATGAGCCGTAACATGTACCGCGGCAGCCCCGGAATGTACGCCGCTGACAGCAAGGCGCTCGGGCTCGCCAAGCAGGCGATCGCGCGCGGCTTCGATGAGCGTCTGACCAGTGACAAGCGCCGCTGGCTGTACATGCCGTTCATGCATTCCGAAGTCCTTGCCGACCACGAAAGGGGCATCGAGCTGTTTACCCGCGCGAATCTCTCGGAGTCGCTTCCCTTTGCCTTGGGACATGCCGACATCATCCGCCGCTTCGGGCGATTTCCGCACCGCAACGCCATTCTTGGTCGTCAGTCGACGCCCGAGGAGGAGGCGTTTCTGGCCGATGGCGGGTTTGCCGGAGCGAGCCAAGGCCCTGGGGATCGGCACAGCTGAAGGGCGCCGGCACGACGCGGGCGCCCTTCAGCTTTCAGAGCTTTTACCAGTGCCGATGGCACGTCTTTTTCGCCTGACCTTTGTGCTTGGAGGTGTGGCAGTGGTAGGGCGCACGGGCGTGATGGTAGTAGCGCGGGTGATGGGTGGTGCCGATGTGGAAGGCCGGTGCCCAGTAGCCGCCGTAATAGACCGGGCCGCCATAGACCGGACCGCCATAGACCGG
>CAYWVA010000146.1:0-6478 GCA_964461545.1 uncultured Rhizobiaceae bacterium
CCCGGCGGCACCGCGATATTGACGTAGACCCCGGCATCGAGCAGCCCGTTCCACATGGCCACCGTGGATGGCTCGTCGGGGCACTTCACCGCAACGATCGGGCTCACCGTGTCGCAGCCGAGATCGAGCCCCAGCGCCCGAAAGCCGTCGTGCAGGCGTTTGGAGTTCTCCCACAGCCGCACCCGCCGTTCCGGCTCGGCGGCAAGCTTGGCAAGCGCCGCCAAAGCAGTGGCGACCATGGCGGGCGAGGGCGAAGCAGTGAACATATACGGCCGCGCGGCGTAACGCAGCACGTCGAACATGTCGTCGTTGCCGGCCCCGAAACCGCCGATGGAGCCGATGCTTTTCGAGAACGTGCCCACGATATAGTCGCACTCTTCCTCAAGACCGGCTTCGTCGGCGAGCCCGCGACCATTGGCCCCCAGCACGCCGAAGGAATGGGCTTCATCGATCAGCAGCTCAAAGCCGTACTGGCGCTTCAGTTCGACGAAATCGGCAAGCGGTGGACGGTCGCCGAGCATCGAATAGATCCCCTCCAGCACGACCAGCCGGCCGCCGTCGTCCTGGCCCATGCGCGCCAGCCGCCTGCCGAGGTCGGCGGCATCGTTGTGGCGGAAGCGGACCAGCTTGGCGCCCGACAGCGTGCAGCCGTCATAAATCGAGGAATGGGAATCGGCATCGAGAAAGATCGTGTCCCGCGGTCCTGCGAGCCCGGCAAGCATCGCCAGATTGGCCTGATAGCCGGTGGTAAAGACGATGCAATGCTTGCGTCCAAGAAAATCGGCCAGGGCGCGTTCGAGTTCGGTGTGGATGGCATAGGTGCCGTTGGCGATGCGCGAACCCGTAGTGCCGGTGCCGAACGCCGCCAGCGCCTGCTGGCCGGCGGCGATGCAATCGGGCTCAAAGGTGATGCCCATGTAGTTGTTGGTGCCGGCCAGGATGGTTTCCCGGCCGTTGATGATGGCGCGGGTAGGCGACAGCACTTGCTGGTTGACCAGCCCCACCGCATCCGAGCCGACCGCCAGCATGCGCGCCCGACGGTCGATGATCGCCTGGTATTTGTTGAGCAGACCGGTCACGTTGAGGCCTTTTCCTTAAGTCGCGCTTCGACCACATTTACGAGATCGTTCATGGTGCGGGTCTCCGACAGGACGTTCAAGGGTATGTCGATCTCGAAATGGTCCTCGACCTCCATGACGAAGTCCATGACGGAGACCGAATCGATGCTGAGGTCGGCCGAGATTTCCGTTTCCGACGCAAGCTCGACGTCGTTGGCGTTGAACGGCTGCAGCAGACGGCACAGCGTGGTGTAGATCTCCTGGCGGGTTGTCATCGTGCCGGTACTCCACGGTCGGACCCGGCAAGCGTCTTAGCCACACCGCGCTCAGGCGGCAACCATCCATTGTCGCGGTACCATTCGAGGGTGCGCACGAACCCGGCCGAAAAACCCAGCTCGGGATGCCAGGATGCGGCCGTGTCGAGCAGATTGTGGTGGCAAACCCAGTCGCGATGATAAAGCTCCCGGACCTTGCCTGGCGAGATCTTCGGCCCGAGCCGGTGGCCGGTGAGACGTGTCCAGCCGACCGACAGGCGCGCCGCAGCATCGAGCACCCGGCGCGGCACGTGGCGGACCCGAACCGGCCGGCCCTGGATTTCCGCAGCAGCAGCGGCAACGTCAGCCCACCGATAGCCCTCGGGCCGGTCGTCGTGGAGCTCGAAAATCGCCCCGCAAGGGCTTGGCGTCTGGGCGAGCTGGATCAGGGCATGGGCGAGATCGTCGACATAAAGCAGGGAAAACCGCTGCCGGGGCGAACCGGGCAGCCAGGCGGTTGGCTGGGTGAGTTGGGCCATGAGCGGCAGAGTCGAGGCATCGCCGGGTCCGTAGACCACGGGCGGACGCACGATCGCCCAGCGATCCCCGGCAAGGCCGTCCATGACCTCACGCTCACCCAGTCGCTTACTCAAGGCGTAGGCCGACAGTCCAGGCTCGCGCGCCGCAAGAGACGAGACATGCACGAATCGCAGCGTTCCGGCCTGCCTGGCGGCGGTAACGAGGCGTCGGGTCCCCTCGATGTTGACCGAGGCGAAGGTGTCGTGTCGGTCGGCGGCAATCGCCCCGGCGCAGTGAATGACCGCCGCGGCTCCTGCGGCGAGCCGGCCCAGCGCCTCGTTATCGAGTATGTCGCCCTCGATGATGTCGAGACTTGAGCGCAGGCCAGGAGCAAGCTCTTTCGGCCGGCGTGCCAGGACGCGCAGCGCCAGCCCCGCCTCGGCACAGAGCGCCAGGACTCGGCGACCGACAAATCCGGTGCCTCCGGTCAACGCAATCGGACCGTTCATGAAACAAACCTTGCAGCGACAGTTAGGCGCTCACAAGGCCTCAGCCCACAGCCGCCTTCAGAGGCTTCGGCTCAATGAGGTCAACAGCCCGCCCCGCGCCGACCTCGGCGATGCGGCCTGTCAGATAGCCCGCCTTTGCCCCCGCCCGCGACAGCTTGCCAGACGAGGTGAAGGGGAGCGATTTCGGTGCCACCATGACCACCTCCGAATCGATGCCGGCCGAGCGGTAGACCATGGCCGAGACCTCCCGGCGTAGCGTCTCCATCTCGGCGTCGTCGGCCACCCGGCATTCCACCAGCACCACCACCTGATCGCCGCCATCGCGGCCCTCGACGGCGAACGCGGCCACAGCGCCGCTGCGCAGCGGGGTAATCTGCTCTACCGCCCATTCGATGTCCTGCGGCCAGATGTTGCGGCCGTTGTGGAGGATGAGGTCCTTGGCGCGGCCAGTAATCACGAGTTCGCCGTCGAGCCAGTAGCCCATGTCTCCGGTATCCATGAATCCGTCTTCGCCAACCACTGCAGCCGTCGCTTCCGGGTCGTCGAAATAGCCAGCCATCAGACTGGGGCCGCGCACGAAGATGCGGCCGATTTCGCGTTCGCTGAGCACCCGGCCGGTATCGTCGCGCACTTCAAGCCGGTAGCCGGGCAGGGGCCTGCCGCACACCACGAAGGACCGGATACGCTCAGGCTTGAGCCCTGGCCGGGCGGGCACGGCCCGACGCGACAGCTTGTAGTGGGCACGGTCGACCACATCGATCTTGATCGGACCGTCAAGGCCGGCAAAGGTGATGCCAAGCGTTGTTTCCGCCATGCCGTAACTCGGCAGGAACGCCGTGGGGCTGAAGCCGGCGGGGGCAAGATGGGCGGCGAAGGCTTCGAGAATGTCGGCCCTCACCATGTCTCCGCCGATCCCCGCCACGCGCCACGCCGAGAGGTCGAGCTCGGCGGCGCCGCCATTGATGCGCCGTGCGGCCAGATCATAGCCGAAGCTTGGCGCAAACGAGATGGTGCAGCGATTGTCCGACATGAGCTTGAGCCACAAGGCGGGGCGGCGCGCGAAGGCTGGCGTCGACAGGTAGTCGACGGTGAACTGGCCCATGAGCGGAGCGATGCAGAAGCCGACGAGGCCCATGTCGTGATAAAGCGGCAGCCAGGAGAAGGCGCGGTCGCCCGGACGGGTGCTGAGCCCATGCCGGAGAATGCCGCGAACGTTGTCGGTGATCGCCGCCTGGGTGATGAGAACACCCTTCGGATGGGCAGTCGATCCGGAGGAATACTGGATGTAGGCTGCCTCGTCGGCTCGGAAGGGCTCAAGTTCGTGGTCGCCGAAGGCAAATTCTGCCAGCGCATCATGGCTGAGGACAATGTGCACGCCCGCCATGCTCGCCGCCTCGGCCACCTGGCCTTCGAGGTCGACCGGCGTCACTGCCGCCGCGGCCTGAGCACTGCGCAACATGCCGGCGATGCGCGCCACATAGGCGTCTTTGCCACCGATATGCATGGAGTAGGGCACGGGGCAGGGGATCAAGCCGGCGTATTGGCAAGCGAAAAACACCACCACGAACTCAGGACCGGTCTCGGCCACCACTGCCACCCGATCGCCTCTGGCAAGGCCGGTGGCGAGCAGGCGCTGGGCCGTCGCCAGCGCCTGCTCACGCAATTGCCGGTAAGGCAGCCGGTGGGCAAGTTCGCCGCGCTGCGAATAGAAATCGAAGCCGGTCTCACCCAACGCCGCGTAGTCGAGGGCTTCGGCCAGCGTGGCGAAATCCCCCAGACGCTGCATTAGCGTTTGATTGCAGCGTGGCGTCTGGTGCAACCCGTCAATCGGCCGCGTCGCACCGACGCGTTCAAGAACGTTGTGGAACCCCAAGAGCCTACCCCCCTCCGAACGCAACACAAGCGTATCGCGGCTACTGTCCCCCGCTGTTTGGTAACAGGCTGTCCGGATGGAGAAAAATCAATTGGTGTTGCAGAATGTAACGAAGCGCCGGCGTGGTCGCCCGGGGCGGCTAGGGCAATTTGTCCAGCCAGGCCGCGACCAGGAAAAAGGCGAGGGCCCCGAGCGAGAAACCGGACAGCCAGGCTAGCAGGAGCGCGGCCGTGCCATGGGTCCGACGCCAGGTTTCGCTGGCCGGTACGACAAGATGGCGTTGGCGATCGATGACCCGGTGGGCGATGTAGACGGTGATCCTGTCCGCCATCTCGGCCCGCTCGGCGGTCTCAAACAGCACATTTTGACCGCTCGTCGTGTCCTGGCAGAACCGGTAGGTGCGCGGGTCCGGGGCCATCAAGACATAGCTCACCATGTCGATCCATAGACGTGGCGGACTGCTCGGAACAAGGGCCAGATCGATGAACGTATCGGCTTCGCGGCGCGCCTTCACGACCGGCTCAAGATCGTCCTTCAGCACCTGCAGCCGCAATGTTGCGGCATCGCGGATATTCATGAGCGCCTCGAACTGGGCGGCCTCGGCCAGCCTTGCCGACCTCAGGGCTGCATCGAGGCGCCCGCCAGGCGGCAACTCACTTGGCCCTTTTGCGACCAACTCGACCACTCCCTGCGGCGGAAACTGTGTCATCTTCGAACGTTCCAGCCGCAATCTAAGCCCACTTGCGGGCAACTTGCACCATTGGTGCCAAGTCCACGGTGTCGCGTCCAGCCTCGAGGCGCGAGGGCGGCAGCGAAATTTCACCCTCGACGGCCGCGCCGCCTTGAGTTAAATTCAACGCACGATTGCAGCAGGTTGCATGCGGCCGCTGCAGAAAGCTCCCGGCGGGGGCCAAATGGGCAATGAGCGGCGACAGCTTGGCCGACGGCAGGGGCGATCGAAAGCTGCCCTGCCGGGGGTGGTGTTTGCCGCGTTGCTCGTGGTCTCGGGGATCGGGTGTGACGCCAGGGCCGGCGAAGGCTACGCGCTCATGGGAGTGGGCGGCGGGCCGGGCGGGGCACTGGGCGGTATTCTGGGCGGCGACGGCGCTGACGGATTGCACGGCTATGCCGGCGTCATCTATGCCCCGGGACACTTACTGTCAGACACCGGCTTGCTGCTGCGCGCCTGGGCCAAGGCGTTCGAGTTCAGCTATGAGACCGACCTGATCGGCATGCCCGACGCCCGCATCCGGGCACTGGGATATGGAGTTCACCTCGAAGCAGGCTGGCAGATCGCCGGCCCGTGGGGGCGCGCGGCGCTCATTCCCGGCGTCGCCTGGCGCGGCCACAACCTCACGCCTGCCGATCCAGGCTCCAGGTTGGAAAAGGACCGCATCGGGCTCACTCTCACCGCCGATGGCGAGTGGCGATTCAGCAACCGGTACGGCGTGATGGCCAACGTGTCTTATTACAGCGCGTTCAGGGACTATTGGGTGCAGATGCGGCCCTTCGTTGACCTCGGCGATGGCTGGAAGGTTGGGATCGACTATGCCGGTTATGGAGGGCCCGACTATACGATCGTGCGGGCCGGGGCGTTCACCTCCGGCTATGAGCTTCCAATAAACGTCTTCGGGCGGGTGTTTGTCGGCGCCGAGGCCGGGGTGCAGAGACATATCGACCGCAACCGCGTGGCGCCGTTCGCCGGCGTCAATGTGGGAGTGCTGTTCTAGCCGCCGGGGCTGTTCAACTGCAGGGCTTTCGGGCTGGCGTGGAGGCGCAGGAAGGCGTCCATGCGACCCCAGATCTCGGGCGTGAGCGGCATCCCATGTCTGCCGCCTGGGACCACCATCATCTCCTTGGGCTCGCCGGCGGCTTGGAACAGGGTCCGCCCTTGCGCCACAGGCACGACGCCGTCGGCCTCGCCATGCAGCACGAACAGCGGCGTAGCCATGGACTTGATGTGCTCGTTGGAGCGGAACTGGTCGCGCATCAGGAGGCCGATGGGGGCGTACCAATAGTGCCGCCGCGCCACGTCGGCCGCGGAGGTAAAAGGCGCCTCCAGAATCACCGCCGCGGGCCTGGTCTCATCGCGGCTGGCAAGCTGGACCGCGACACCGGTGCCGAGCGATTCGCCGTAATAGACCAGGCGCTCCCGTGGCACACCGCTGGCCAGGACAAAGGCCGCCGCAGTGGCCCCGTCGATAAGGAGACCCTTTTCGCTGGGCGTGCCGCTTGAGCCGCTGTAGCCACGATAGCCGAGCGCCA
>CAYWVA010000147.1:0-3981 GCA_964461545.1 uncultured Rhizobiaceae bacterium
TCGCCGCCCCGGTGGGACAGGCGGCGGCGCACTGGCCGCACCCGGCGCAGATCTGGGCATCGATGGCCACGCTGTCGCCGGCCGGCGCAATGGCGCCAGCCGGGCACAGGTCGAGGCAGCGGGTGCAGCCGACCTTGCGGTTGCGCGAGTGGGCGCACAGGTCGGCGGAGAAATTGATGAACCGCGGCTTGTCGAAGGTCCCGACCATGTGCGAGGCCTGGGCGATGAGCCGCGCCACGGCCACGGGATCGCGCGGGTCGGCGCGGTAATAGCCCGGACGCATGTCGCCGGCGGAAAACAGCGGCTGCCCGCCGGTGAGGTCGATCACCACATCGCAGCGCGACACCGCCCCGTCGCGGGCGTCCTCGAAGACCAGGCGCCGCCGCGAGGAGGGGGCCGGTGGCGCGTAAGCATCCACCGTCAGCTCCATGGCGCCGAGGCGACCGGTGGCGCGGGCGACGCGGCCCTGCAGGATGGGGAAGGTGGTGCGCCGCGGCGGAGTGACGTTTGACCCAGGGGTCAACAGCACGGTGATGTCGAGGGTCTCGGCCAGCGCGCCCGCCGCTTCGACAGCCACCTCGTCGCTCCCCAGCACCAGGGTCACGCCGGCGCTGTCCATCGAAACGACCTCGAAGGGCGCAGGCTCCTCAGCACCGGCGGCGATCAGGGCGGCCGCCTTGGGGCCGGATGCCTTCGCCTGGTCGGACCAGCCGCCGGTCTCGCGGATATTGACGAAGGCGACCTCCGCCTCGCCCATCTCCTCGGCGACCTCTTCAAACAGCGCCTGCTCCTGGGTGCAGGCCACGATCACCGGCAGCCCTCGGCCGATTGCGGCACGGAATCGGTCGAGTTCGGCCCGGCAGAGCTGGTTGGCGGTGGCCTCCAGCTGCCCGCAGCCAGCCTTTTCGAGCGCCTTGGCGTCGACCGGCATGGTCGTCTCGCAGGTGCAGGTGAGGATCAGGCGTTTGCGCGTACTCATGGGCTCTCGTCCTACCGATTGGCCGCCGCGCCGGCTTCGACGGGCCTTGTGGCGCGACGCCCGGTAGTTAGTCTATATGAAAACAAAAAGCGAAAAAGGTGGAACAGCCCATGGGTGACCAGCCAGCTGACCGGCCAGTGGAGGACATGCCCGACCGCGATATGCCGGAGCGCAAGCTACCGAAATCGCAGGTGGCGGACCGCGATCGGGCGACGCCGCGGCGCCTGATGCTGCCGCCGCCCTATTCGCAGCATCGCGTCGATGCCGGAGACGTGCTGGACGAGGCGGTGCGGCTGGCGCCTGAGGAGGGCGCAGGCACCCTGGTATGGCACCATGGCGGGGGCGTGCTGGCCTTTGCAGTGGTGCTCGAGCCCGAACAGCCCCTTGGGCAGGCGCGCATGGCCTTCTTCGCCGGCATGGCGGCGCTCGCCGACACGCTTGCGGCCCATTGCGCCCCCGACCGCACGCTGCGCTTCGGCTATCCCGACGTGGTGCTCTACGACGAGGCCCGCCTCGGCGGCGCCCGGTTCGTGACGCCTGCGGGGTGTGCCGAAGACGAGGTGCCCGGCTGGATGGTGTTTGCCGTGGAGCTGATCGCCGAGCGCGACCATCTCACCGACCCCGGCGCCTGGCCCGACTCCACCTCCCTCAAGGAGGAGGAGTTCGACCCGGCCGAGGACATCGTGGAAAGCTTCGCTTCCTATCTCATGCTGTATTTCGACCGCTGGACCCACCGGGGCATCGCAAGCGTCGCCGAGCGCTATGTGGGACGGCTCGATTCACCTATGGAGGCCGCTGCCCGCTGGCTCGCCGACGGCGACCTGGTGGAGCGTCTGCCCTCGGGCGAGCTTCGCCGCCATGGGCTGGCGGAGGGGCTCGCCGCCTGCCGCTGGCGCGATGAGGAGGGGCCGAGACTGTGATCCGCCTGCCGCGCACCATCCGGCTCGACGCCTCAGACACGGTGGTGTTCTCCCGGGCTGCCGAACCTGGCGAATGGGCGGTTGCCGGCACGTTTCTGTTCGCCGGGCGACCCGCCGACAGCCTGTCGCGCAAGGAGCAGATCGCCTTTCGCTCAGGGTTCCTGGGCGTGGAGAGTTTCGGTCATTCGACGCTTGTCGTGGTTAGCGAGGCCAGCGAGGAGGAGCGCGCTGACGCCGCGGAGGCGCTGGCCGGCCAGCTTGTCGCCGAGCTCGGCGCACCCGACATGGCAACCGCCCGGCCGGCGGCGGAAGAGGAGGTGGCGCTGGCCCACGATCTGTGCCGCGGCCATGCGGTCGGCACGCTCATTGCCTTGCACCGCACCCGCGAGGGCGAGGCCATCCGCGAGCAGTTCCGCACCTTGAAGCCGCGCGACGAGACGGCGTTTTCGGCCGGGTATCTGCGCGGGCACGATCGCGCTTTCTTCATGGTGGAGACCGAAGGGGAGGGCGAGGAGGAAGACCATCACGTGGATCTGCTGCATCTCAGAAGGCGCGATCCATGAAAGAATTCTGGGTGGCGAGCGGCCATCATCTCACGCGGCTCGATGGCCAAGGGCGCATGATCGTCACCGACGAATTGCTTCTGGCTTGGCTCGCCCGGCCCGAAGTGCTGCCGCCCGAAGAGGCCTGTGCGGCCGAGCGGGCGCTCCATGCCAAGCTGCTGGCGGCGCCCCGCGCCGAGGTTGCCGAGGCCGAGATCGCCGCCATGGCGGACCCGGATGCGCGGGAAAACTGGGGTTTTTTGCTCAGGCTGCGCGACCGGCTGATCAGTGCCGGCACCGTCGAGGAGGGCTACCGCGCCGTGGTGCGCGAGGGCTTGCGGCTGCCGCTGGTGTTCTACGATCAGCTGGTGCAGCTGATCCTTCGCAACGCCCTCGACGGCTGCGAAAATGCCCATGTCCTGCGCGCCGCCGAGCTGTTGTTCCGGGCCCAGCGCGGCCATGTACGCGACGGCGCGCTGATTCTCGCCGACGATGAACTGGTGGCCGAGATGGAGGCCGAAAAGCAGCTCTCGCCCCTCAACGCCATGTTCGCCGGTGCTGCGGAGGAACTCGACGTGTTGGGTGATGACAATGCCTGGACCTACTGGAGCCGCTCCGACGCCCATACCATGGCGCTCAATTTCGGAGGCGACGCAAAAGCCCGCGAAGGCCTGGCCACGGCGCTGGCGGCCTTCGTCACCCATCTCACCGGGCTCACCGTGACGGTGGTTCCTGAGACGCAGGCGCAAGACGTCGATCTGCGCTGGTTCGTGGGGCTCGACCCGATCGGTGCGGCGATCGGCAACGCTTTGTGGGCCGGTGAGCCGCCGGGCGGGGCGATCGTCGGCCTGTTCCGGCTCGATTTCGCCGATCCGGACGTGATGCTGGAGCGGGTGCGCGGCCAACCGGTGTGGCTCATCCTCGGCATGGGTGAGGACAGGATCATCCGCATGAAGGCGCAAAACCTCATCATGGGCCTGCCGCTGGTCGAGCCGGCCGCGATGCATTAGGATTGCCACAATGCCGAAGGAGATCTTCAAGGTCGGAGTTGTGGCGCAGTCACGCCCGCCGGTGACGCAGTGGGGAAGGCGCGTGGTGCGGCCCATTGCGGTGTTCGGGTTCGTGCCGGTAACGGCGCCGGGAACCAAGGTGAATGAGGCCGACGGCGTCGAGACGTGGTATCTCGGGGCCAGCGACGTCACGCTGTATTCCGGCGATACCGGGTACTATCGCGACAATCTCATGGGCGGGCGCCCGTCGGTGTGGGTGGCGCTGCCGGAAACCGGCGACGGGTCAAGCGCCAGGGTGCAGCAGGTCACGGTCGATCCCTATGAGGGCGAAGGGCTGGCCGGCGACGTGGCGCTGGTGGTCGAGGCGGTTCCCATGCCCGACGCCGTGCGCGCCCGGATGGAGGCGTTCATTGCCGCCCATCACGTCGAAATCCCGTTCAAGAAGCGCAGCCGCAAGCCGGTGGACGTGGAGAGCGATCCGCGGCCCCCGCGCATCCTGCGCCCGCAAGACAAGTGGGTGAAGCGATGAG
>CAYWVA010000147.1:4081-6462 GCA_964461545.1 uncultured Rhizobiaceae bacterium
GACGAGGAGGCGCTCGACGAGGCCGAACTCGCTCGGCTGCCACCGATCGAAAAGATCACCGTGAAGACGGATCTCGCACCCTTCCTGCGCAAGGGCGTTCCGCAAGCGCTCAAGAACGCGGCGATGCGCAAGATGTGGATGCTCGACCCGGCGGTCCGCGATCACAAGGATTTCGCCGTGGACTACGCCTGGGACTGGAACACGCCGGGCGGCGTGCCCGGCAACGCCGGCACGATCTCCGGCAAGAGCCTGGCGCGGATGCTGGAGAGCCTGAACCCGAAGCCGGTGGAAGCGGCGGCCGCGCAGGAGGCTGAACACGGCGACGAACCGTCGGCCAGCGATGAAAAGGAGACCGCGGCGACCGCGGCCCCTAAGGCGCCATTGCCGCAACAGGCGTCCCGCGATGACGATCCGGATGCGGCCGAGGCAGCCCCGGGCGATGAGGGCAAGACCCGATCCGCCGCCAAGCCGCGCCGGCATGGTGGTGCGGTGCCGACTTAAAACTGTTTGCAATCAATATGATGCGGCTGGTTCCGGTAGCTGTCCGGCAAGCCATCCCATGCTGCGGCACGAGAGTCCGAATGCGCTTTGAGCGGCAAATGTTCCGTGTTAATATTTTATACTGACATGATGACTTGAGGTTGTGGAAGGACGTTCGTGCTTGGTGATTGCTGCTCGAAATAGTGACTCCTTAGCCGAAGACGTATTGCGGGCTCAGCAATACGGATTTCTGGCGCGGTTGCTCGCGGCGGCGCCGTCGGACGAGGTTCTGGCTGACGTCGCCGCCATGAAGGGCGACGGCACGGCGCTGGGGCAGGCCTACGACGTCCTTGCCGGCACCGCCGCCACCACCACAGCAGCGCAAGTCGAGAGCGAATTCTTCGAACTGTTCATCGGCGTCGGGCGGGGCGAACTGCTGCCCTATGCGTCGTTCTATCTCACCGGTTTTCTCAACGAGCGCCCGCTGGCCGACCTGCGCGCCGACCTGGCGCGACTCGGCATTGCCCGCGCCGAGGGGCGCTACGAGCCCGAAGATCACCTGGCGCTGCTGTTCGAGGTCATGGCGGGAATGGCCAGCGGCGACGTTGCGGGCGATCAGGCAGCGTTTTTCGACCGCCACATCGCCCCATGGGCGGCTCAGTTTTTCGATGACCTGGCCATCGCGCCGAGCGCGCGGTTCTACCGTCCGCTGGCCGAGATCGGTCGCTTGTTCGTGGATATCGAGGCGCGCGCCTTCGCCCTGTCGGGGTGAGGCGGGCCTGTCGAGACGTTCGAGTTGAGGTTGAATGCGGTCGGGCAAGTGCCCGCCACTTGGGAGGAAAAGTGATGGCGCAAAATGATCAGCAAGCGCGAAACAAGGCGACAGGCATAGGCCGCCGCGGCTTTTTCAAGGCCGTGGCGGGCGTGGGCGCCGTGGCTGCGCTCGGGGCCGGGGGCGCGCGCCCGGTTGCGGCACAGCAGACCGGCGATGAGCGTACGAAGGCGCGGTATCAGGAAACCGAGCACGTCCAGGCCTTCTATCGCACCAACCGCTACTACACCAAGGGAGACTGACCGATGCTGGTAAAACGCAGACACGGTGAGGCGGCTCGCGGCCGCCTGGCATCGGTGGCAGCAGGTCTGGCGGCCAGGACCATCGACCGCCGCAGCTTCCTGCGCAACTCGGGGCTGGCAGTCGGCGGGCTTGCGGCCCTCGGCAGCCTTGGCGCGGGAATGACCCGCAGGGCCGAGGCGGGGCGGGTCGACTACAGCCAGCCGGTCGAGATCCGCAAGAACATCTGCACCCACTGCTCGGTGGGCTGCACCGTCACCGCGGAAGTGCAAAACGGCGTCTGGGTCGGGCAGGAGCCCACCTGGGACAGCCCGATCAACCGCGGCACCCACTGTGCCAAGGGCGCCGCGATCCGCGAACTGGTGCATGGCGACCGGCGCCTGAAATATCCCATGAAGAAGTCGGGCGGCCAGTGGCAACGTATCTCCTGGGAACAGGCGATCGACGAGATCGGCGACAAGATGCTGGAGATCCGCCAGAACAACGGCGCCGATTCGGTCTACATCCTCGGATCGGCCAAGTTCTCCAACGAGGGCGCATATCTGTGGCGCAAATTCGCCGCCTTCTGGGGCACCAACAACGTCGACCATCAGGCGCGCATCTGCCATTCGACCACCGTTGCGGGCGTGGCGAACACATGGGGCTACGGCGCCATGACCAACAGCTACAACGACATCCGCAACTCCAAGACCGTGATCTTCATGGGCTCGAACGCCGCCGAGGCGCACCCCGTTGCGATGCAGCACATCATCTCCGGCAAGGAGCAGCAGCACGCCAACGTCATCGTCTTCGACCCGCGCTTCACGCGCACCGCGGCCCATGCCACCGA
>CAYWVA010000148.1:0-6427 GCA_964461545.1 uncultured Rhizobiaceae bacterium
TGGCGAAGGCGTCGGGCAGCGCCTTGCACAGATCCTCCACCTTGCGGATGCGCCACGATTTCTTGACGATCGGCGTGAAGATGTCGGCGACGTCGCCATGGTAGCGGTAGTCGTCCTGCAGGGCGCCGCTGGCAAACTGGGTGGTCGGCACCTGCCCGGTGATCATCATGAAGGCGGAGTTGTCATAATAGGCGTTGGCCACCGCGATCATCATGTTCATCGGCCCCGGGCCGGTCGAGGCATACACGGCGAGCGGCTGGCCGGTCAGCCGGAAATAGACGTCGGCCATGAATCCGGCGCTCTGCTCGATGCGCGGCGAGATGTGGCGGATCCTGTCGGTGCGGCTGAATATCCCATCGAGAAGCCCAATGGCGCCATGGCCGGCATATCCCATTATGTAGGGCACCTTTTCCTTGATCAGATATTCCGCAATGATGTCGGCGCCGCGCAGTTCGTTGGCGCCGCGCACATAGGAACTGGACGACACCGAGCCCGGCGCACTGGGGGCATAGGTCGATGTGGAGCCCGCAGCCCCTGTCCCGCCCGCAGTCCCTGCCCCATAGCTTCTGGCGCGATAGCTTTCTGTGGTGTAGCTGCCGCCTGCGGGGACGCTCGGGGTGTAGTTGCCGTAGCGGGTGGGGCCGCGCTCGCTCATGTCCTTCCTCCACTGCATCGCGCCCGCACGGCCGTACTGCCCGCGGCGCGCCAGGATCTGCCGCAATGTGCCAGTATTGCCGATGGCACCCCTCAGATCGTGGCATCCAGGAGCCGTCGGTGCCTGTAAACGGCGAAAATCAGACTTAGGGATATAGCCCGGCAGGTTGGCGCATCGGACTGGCCGAAATCGGCGTACTATAATGGGCCTCATACTGTGTGAGTTGGCAATGATAATTCGACAGGGAGGAAGCACATGCAAAAATGGTTGTTGACAGTCCTCGGGGCCGGCGCGCTCGCCTTTGCCGGCACCGCGCAAGCCGCCGACACGATCAAGATCGGCATGCTCGTCCCCCAGGAGGGGGTCTTCACCGATCCCGGCAATGACTCCATCCGGCTGTTTCGGATGGCGCTGGACGAATACAAGAATGAGGTTGCGGGCAAGAAAATCGAGTGGGTCCTCGGTCCCACCGACGCCTCCCCGGACAGCGCCATCCGCCAGGCGCGCAAGCTGTTCGAGCAGGACCAGGTCGACTTCATCATCGGCCCGCTGTCGGGGTCTCAGGGCATCGCGCTGCGCGACTACGCCAAGACGGTGCCCAACAAGACCATCATCAACGGCACGTCGGCCGCGCTCGAGACCACCTGGGTCGATCCGGCGCCCAATTTCTTCCGCTTCAACACCGACGGCGGCCAGTGGGGCTATGGTCTGGGCAGCTATGTGGTCAACGAGAAGGGCTGGAAGCGGATCGCCACCGTGGCGGCGGACTATTCCTTCGGCTACACCAACTTCCTCGGCTTTGCGCTCGACTTCTGCAAGGCCGGCGGTGAGATCGTGGAACGCCATTGGACTCCGCTCGGCAACTCCGACTTCGGCTCGGTCATTGCCGCGCTTCCCGATGACGTCGACGCGATCTATCTGGGACTTGGCGCCACCGACGCGCTCAACTTCCTCAATCAGTACGAGCAGGCCGGCGGCACCACCAATCTGATCGGCGGCTCGATTCTCGCCGACCAGAGCGTGTTGGCGGCACGCGGCCGCGCCAAAGAGTTGCTGATCGGCACGCCGATGTCGGGCTCGCAGGCCGATGACTGGGACGATCCCGCCTGGCAGGCGTTCGTCCAGCGCTACCGGGATGCCTACCCGGAAGAGGAGCGTTACCCGTCGCCGTCGCTCTACGCGACCAACTACTACAACGCCACCATCGCGGCGCTGAAGGCGCTGGAGGCGATCAACGGCGACCTTGGCGGCGACCAGTCCAAGTTCCATGCCGCCCTGTCTGAGGTCGTGCTCGACGCGCCGAACGGTCGCATCATGCTCGACCAGAACCGCCAGGCGATCGGCTCGACCTTCATCACCGAAGTCGTGCAAGGCGAGGACGGCAACCTGGTCAACACCTTCGTGTCGAAGGCAGACAACGTCGAGCAGACACTCGGCATGTCGCCGGAGGAGTTTCGCGCCATAGGCCTGCCGAGCCGCGATACCCCCGACTGCGACGCGCTGCGAGCCGCCCAGTAGCCACCGCCCTTCGACGGGCGCGCCCTCGGACGCGCCCGTCTCCCCATTCCCGCAACACTCGGCAAAAAAGGAACCGATTATGAGACGAATATTGACGAGCACTCTGGCCGCCATTGCCGTTTTCGCCTCGGCGGCGGCCGTGCAGGCCCAGGACACCATCAAGATCGGTCTGATGACGACGCAGGAAGGCGTCTTTACGGTGCCCGGGACCGATGGCATCCGCGGCTTCCAGATGGCACTCGACCAGTTCAACGGCGAGGTCGCCGGCAAGAAGATCGAATGGATCCTTGGGCCGACCGACGCCACCCCGGACACCGCCGTGCGCCAGGCGCGCAAGCTCATCGAACAGGACAACGTCGATTTCATCATCGGGCCGCTGTCGGGTTCGGAAGGCATCGCCATGCGCGACTACGCCAAGACGATCCCCAACAAGACCATCATCAATGGCATTTCCGGTGCCCTGGAAACGACCTGGGTGGATCCGGCTCCGAACTTCTTCCGCTTCAATCTCGACGGCTCGCAATGGGGCTATGGTCTGGGCAGCTATGTGGTCAACGAGAAGGGCTGGAGGCGGATCGCCACGGTGGCGGCGGACTATTCCTTCGGCTACACCAACTTCCTCGGCTTTGCCCACGACTTCTGCCAGGCCGGCGGCGAGATCGTGGAGCGTTTCTGGCTGCCGCTCGGCAGCGGAGACTTCGCCTCCATCATTGCCGCGATGCCCGACGACATCGATGCCATCTATCTCGGCATCGGCGGCACCGACGCCGTCAACTTCCTCAACCAGTATGAGCAGGCCGGCGGCGACACCAATCTGATCGGCGGCACCATCATGGCCGACCAGACGGTGCTCACCGCCCGCGGCCGGGCTAAGGAAGCGCTGATCGGCACGCCGACCTCCGGTCCGCAAGCCGACGGCTGGGACGACCCCACCTGGCAGGCGTATGTCAAGCTCTACCAGGAATCGTTCCCGGCCAGCGAGCGCTTCCCGACCCCGTCGCTGTTCGCCACCGGCTACTACAACGCCACCATGGCGGCGCTGAAGGCGCTGGAGGCGATCGGCGGCGAGCTTGACGACGACCAGGCCAACTTCCGCGCCGCCCTTGCCGCATTGGAGCTCGACGCACCGACCGGCCGGATCACCCTTGACCAGAACCGCCAGGCCATTGGCTCGAGCTTCATTACCGAGGTGGTCGAAGGCGACGACGGCAATCTGACCAACCGGTTCGTGACCAAGGTGGACAACGTCACCCAGACGCTCGGCATGACCCCGGAGGAGTTCCGCGCCATCGGCCTGCCGGGCCGCGACACGCCGAGATGTAACTAGTCGGCTCCCACGCAAAGGCGGGCCAGCCCATCGCGGCTGGCCCGCCGACAGTGTCCTGACGGGCTTCGGGCGGAGCAGGCTGGAAATGCGGCGCCCGGTGCGCAAGCGACGGCCCCTTGCCGCGGGTGATGGGTGCCGAGGCGGATGGGTGCCGTCTCGCTCCGTGGCCGACGACGAGATCCCTGGTCCCAGTCAAGGCGCATCGAGATGTCGCTGATCAACTACCTGACTAAGATCCATTTCGCCGACCACGTGCTTGAAGAGGCGCTGGCCGCCGAGATCGAGGCGCTCGCTCTCCGCCGCCCGATGATCGTCACCGACAGCGGCGTTGCTGCTTCGGGCCTCGTCGATCGGCTGACTGCGGGACTGCCCACCTCGATCGATTACACGGTCTTTGCTGCCAGTCCGGGCCGTCCCGATGAGTCGGCATGCTGCGCCGCGGCGCAAGCCTATCTGGCGGAGGGCTGCGACGGGCTCATCGGTTTCGGCGGCGGCTCGCCGATCGATCTTGCCAAGGCGATCGCGCTGAGAGCGACACATGAAGGCCCGTTGTGCCAGTATGCGGCGCACGAGGGTGGCATCACCCGGATCCGCGATCTCCTTCCAGCCATCATCGCCATACCCACCACCGCGGGAACCGGTTCAGAGGTGATGGGCTCAGCCGCCATCATGCCCGAAGACGGTCCCGCCTTCATCCTGCGCAGCCCTTACCTCGTGCCCAAGGTGGCCATCTGCGATCCGACGCTGACGCTCGATCTGCCGCCGCATTTGACGGCGGGAACCGGCATGGACGCGCTCACCCACTGCATCGAGACCTATGTCTCGACCGCCTACAACCCGCCGGCCGACGGCATCGCCCTCGACGGCCTCGGCAGGGTCGCGGCCAATATCGAGCGTGCCGTAGCGCATGGCTCCGATCTCGACGCCCGCCGCGAGATGATGGCGGCTGCACTCAACGGCGCGCTGGCCCTGCAAAAGGGGCTGGGCGGGGTCCACGCGATCAGCAATGCGCTCGGAGCGCTCTCGGGTTACCACCTTCATCATGGCACCTTGAACGCGGTTCTGCTTCCCCATGTCCTCGACTTCAACGCTCCCGCCGTTGGCGATCGCTACCGGGCGATAAAGGCCAGCGCCCGGATCCCCGCCGATGCCGATCTCGCCGATGGACTTTGCCGTCTTGGGGAGCGGCTGGGCCTGCCGCGGCGCTTGCGCGACATGGGCGTGGACATGGCCGCGATTTCCCTGGCCGCCTCCCTGGCGGAACGCGATCATGCCAACCGGACCAATCCCCGTCGCGCCAACGCCACCGATTATCTGCGGATCATGCAGGCCGCCTACTGAACTGGCGCCTAGACCCCTTGCCCCGGCCCGGTGCAAGGTTAGTATGGCAGCAAGAAGACCACGCAAAGGACGCCGATCAACGAACGTCCCGGAGGGAGGAATGAGCAGCGCGCTCGCCGTCTACCACGGCCGGTTCGGCCGTGTGACGCTTTATCACCTCGATCGCCCGATGGCCATGCATGCTCATCGCGAAGGCCATCTCATCTTCCACGTCGAGGGCGAGGAGGCTTCGATCAAGATATGTGACAGCGACTATCCCCTGACCGGGCGTCATGGCGCCGCCGTCAATCCCTGGCAGCCTCACAACTTTCAGCCCTCCCCTGACGCCAGGGGGGCGCTCTTTCTGGTTCTCTATATCCGGCCGGCGTGGTTCCTGGAGGCGGGTCGGAGCGCCAAGTCGGCACTGCGCTTCGGGCGCAGCGGCATCGAGGTCACCGACCAGATCGGGCGCCTCATCTATTTGGTGGCCAACCTCCTGCTGGAGGAGGAGTTGGACCCGCTGTTCCACGGCTATCTCTACGAACTGACCCATGAGTGTTTCGACCAGTCGTGGCAGTGGGTGCCCGACGGAGCGCCGATGTTTCACCCGGACGGATGCATCCGAGACTTCCGGGTGCGCAACTCCATCCGCGTCATGGCAACCCGGGTGGGAGAGGGGATCGTTCTTGACACGATTGCCCGCGACGTCGGTCTGTCGCGACCGCATTTTTACAAGTTGTTTCGCCAGCACGTGGGGCTGACACCCAACGTCTATCTCAACACCCTGCGCATGGAAGCAGCGATCAGCCGGCTGACCACCACCAGCGATGCCGTGACGACGATCGGCCTCGATCTCGGCTTTGCCTCTCAGGCGAGCTTTACCCGCTTCTTCGTCTCCAATGTGGGAATCGCGCCGACGGATTATCGCCGCACGACCCATTTCGCTTGGTAAGGTGAACGCCATCGTGAAATCAGCAGACTGTCGGGTATGCGCAAGGGGGCATAGCACTGTAGGATTTTCGCGGGACAACAAGGAGGCGAGACGCTCTCAAATCCTGGTCGCGGATGCGGTCGGACGGGAGGATCGAACAGGCAGAGATGGCCCATTGCGACCGCAGGCCATGCGCGCCGGGAAGGTTGCATGAGCAGCTTCATTCAGCGTAACCCGGCGTGGAGCCTTGTCATTCTCCTGCTGGCGGCCGGCCTTTTATGGTTGGTGATCGCGCCCTGGCCGGCGGGCTTCGAGGAGGCTTTCGGCCGCAAGCGGATCTTTGTGAGCGCCCTGTTCAATGGCCTAACGCTCGGCGCGCTCTATTTCCTCGTCGCCAGCGGATTTACCCTCATCTTCGGCCTGATGAAGAACGTCAATCTGGCGCACGGCTCGCTTTATCTTCTCGGCGGCTATATCGGCTTTGAGGTTGCCGAGGCGACCGGCTACTGGCTTCTCAGCTTCCTGTGCGCTTTCGTGCTCATCGCGGTCATGGGGATCATCCTGCAGTTCGTGGTGTTCCGCCGCATGGAGGGCGAGGATTTGCGCCAGACCCTGGTCACCATCGGCATCTCGATCGTGCTCGCCGACATCATGCTGTGGGGCTGGGGCGGCACGT
>CAYWVA010000149.1:0-6359 GCA_964461545.1 uncultured Rhizobiaceae bacterium
GGCGATCGCAAGCTGGGCTCCACCGGCCGACCCTTCTCTCTGCGCAAGACGACGGTCGAGCAGGGCCGGGTGAGGCAGAGCTTTTCCCATGGCCGCACGAAAACCGTGGTCGTGGAGACCAAGCGCAAGCGCATCGCCGCTTCCGGCCGGCCGGAAGCGGCGCCGCAGGCGGAATCCAAGCCGGCCGTGGCCAAGCCCGCGCCGAAGCCTGAAGCTGTTCCCGAGCCGCCAGTCGGACAGAAGCCGGCGCGCTCGGGTGTGGTCCTGCGCACCCTCAGCGAGGATGAGAAGGAAGCCCGAGAGCGCGCCTTAGCCGATGCGCGGGTGCGCGAGGCGGAGGAGCGCAAGCTGGCCGAGGTCGATGCGCGCCAGCGGGCCGATGTGGAGTTGCGTGAGCGCGCCGAGCGCGAGGCCGCCGAAGCCCGCAAGGCCGAGGAAGACGAGCGCCATCGCGTTGAGGAGGAGTCCAAACGCCGCGCCGAAGAGGCGGCCAAGCGGCTCGAGGCCAGAGATCCCGCCAAGGTGGCTGTTGCCGAGGACGACGAAGCCGCCCGCGGCCGCAAGGTCAAGCGCGATGTGAAGCCGGCTCCTGCCAAGGCCAAGCCCGATGCCGAGCGCCGGCGCGGCCGGCTCACCGTCTCCAACGCTCTGGCCGAGGAGGAGGAGCGCGCCCGTTCGCTCGCCGCCTTCCGCCGCCGCACCGAGCGTCAGAGGAAGCAGGCTTCGGGCGTGCAGCCCAGCAAGGAAAAGATCTTCCGCGAGGTGGTCATCCCCGAGGCGATCACCATTCAGGAACTCGCCAACCGCATGGCCGAGCGGGCCGTCGACGTCATCAAGCTTCTGATGAAACAGGGGCAGATGTTCAAGATCAACGATGTCGTGGACGCCGATACGGCTCAGCTGGTAGCCGAGGAACTTGGCCACACCGTCAAGCGGGTGTCGGAAGCCGATGTCGAGGAGGGCTTGCTCGGCGCAGTGGATGCGGGCGAGACGCTTCGTCCCCGCGCTCCCGTGGTCACCGTCATGGGCCACGTCGACCACGGCAAGACGTCGCTTCTCGACGCGATACGCAAGACCAACGTGGTTTCGGGCGAGGCTGGCGGCATTACCCAGCATATCGGCGCCTACCAGGTCGAGACGCCGGCCGGCATGATCACCTTCATCGACACCCCCGGCCATGAGGCGTTCACCTCCATGCGGGCCCGCGGCGCCAAGGCGACCGACATCGTGGTGCTGGTGGTGGCGGCCGACGACGGCGTCATGCCGCAGACGGTGGAGGCCATCAACCATGCCCGGGCTGCTGGCGTGCCGGTCATCGTGGCGATCAACAAAATCGACAAGCCCAATGCCAATCCGACCCGGGTGCGCACCGATCTGCTGTCGCACGAGATCGTGGTGGAGAGCATGGGTGGCGACACCCTTGAGGTCGAGGTCTCGGCGCTCAAGAACATCAATCTGGACAAGTTGCTGGACGCCATCCTGCTGCAGGCCGAGGTGCTTGACATCACCGCCAACCCGAACCGCCCGGCCGATGGCATCGTCGTGGAGGCCAAGCTTGAACGCGGCCGCGGGCCGGTGGCAACGGCGCTCATCCAGCGCGGCACCCTGAAACAGGGCGATCTCGTCGTCGCCGGCACGGCCTGGGGCCGGGTGAGGGCGCTGGTCAATGACCGTGGCGAGACGGTGCACGAGGCCGGTCCCTCGGTTCCGGTCGAAATTTTGGGCTTCAACAATGCTCCAGAGGCCGGCGACCAGGTCGTCGTGGTGGAGTCGGAGGGCCGTGCCCGCGAGATTGCCGATTACCGCGAACGCAAGCGCCGCGAAACCCGGGGCGCACCGCAGGCCCGCACTTCGCTTGAGCAGATGATGAGCCAGATGCGCGAGGCTGGCCGCAAGGAGTTCCCGATCCTGGTCAAGGCCGACGTGCAGGGCTCGGCTGAAGCCATCATTCAGGCGCTGGAGAAGCTCGGCACCGAAGAAGTGATGGCGCGGGCCATCCATTACGGCGTGGGCGGCATTTCGGAATCCGACGTGCAGCTTGCTGCGGCGTCCAGTGCGGTGCTCCTGGGCTTCAATGTCCGGGCCAACAATCAGGCGCGCGAGTCCGCGGAGCGCTCCGGGGTCGAGATCCGCTACTATAGCGTCATTTATGATCTCGTGGACGACGTGAAGTCGGCGATGTCGGGCCTGCTGTCGCCGACAATGCGCGAGACGTTCCTTGGCAATGCCGAGATCCTTGAGGTGTTCAACATCACCAAGGTCGGCAAGGTGGCCGGCTGCCGGGTCACCGATGGCACGGTGCAGCGCGGCGCCAAGGTGCGGCTCATCCGGGACAACGTGGTGGTGCACGAAGGGACGCTGTCGACGCTCAAGCGGTTCAAGGATGAGGTTCGCGAGGTGCTCGCCGGCCAGGAGTGCGGCATGGCCTTTGACAACTATCAGGATATGCGGGTGGGCGATACCATCGAGTGCTTCACGGTGGAGCAGGTCAAGCGGACACTTTGATCGGCGAGCCGGTTTCGGTGGTCATGACGTGAGATAGCTTCAACAGGAGTGGCTCATGGCACGGTCCCGCTCTGCTCCTAGCCAGCGCCAGCTTCGGGTCGGTGAGTTGATCCGGCACGAACTGGCAGCCATCTTCAGCCGCGGCGATGTTGTCGATCCCGTCGTTGAGGGTGCCGGGGTGACGGTGACGGAAGTCGAGATGTCGCCCGACCTGCGCCTGGCAACCGTCTATGTTCGCCCCTTCGGCGGCGGGGCGGGAGATGGCGGCGAGACGCTGGTGTGGGCGCTCGAGCGCCACCGGCGGTTCATCCGGGGCCGCCTGTCCCCGCGCCTGGGCTTGAAGTTCATGCCCAATCTGCGCTTCCGCCGCGATACCGCGGCGGATTATGCCGAGCGCATCGATCGTCTGCTCAGTGATCCGCAGGTGGCGCGTGATCTGGCGCGCCGCGAAGATGATGGGTAGTGTCGGCTCGAACTGAAGGAGTGGTTGTAAGTGGCGCGGCGCAGGCACGGCGATCCAGTGCATGGGTGGCTTGTGCTCGACAAGCCGCTGGGCATGACCTCGACCACCGCCGTAACTGTGGTGAAGCGTTTGTTTAACGCCGCCAAGGCCGGGCATGCCGGCACGCTCGACCCGCTGGCCACCGGTGTTCTGCCAATCGCCTTTGGCGAGGCCACTAAAACCGTCAGTTACGCCATGGACGGTGCCAAGGACTACCGATTTACCGTGCGTTGGGGCGAGGCGACCGACACCGACGATGCCGAAGGCCAAGTGATCGAGCGCTCCGATCTGCGCCCTTCTCGTGAGGCCATCGAGGCGGCGCTGCCTCAGTTCACCGGCACGATCATGCAGGTGCCGCCGCGGTTTTCGGCGGTCAAACTGGCGGGCGAGCGTGCCTATGACCTGGCCCGGGACGGCGAGACGGTGGATCTCAGTCCGCGCCAAGTGCAGGTCACGAGCCTGCGGCTCGTCGACGTTCCCGGTCACGACCATTGCGAGTTCGAGGCGAAATGCGGCAAAGGGACCTATGTGCGCGCCATTGCCCGCGATCTGGGCCGTGTTCTGGGCTGTTTTGGCCATGTGACGGGGTTGCGCCGCACTCGCGTCGGCCCGTTTACGGCCGAACATATGATTCCACTGGAAAAGCTCGAGGCTTTGCGCAATAACGACGGCGGCCGCGAGGCCCTGAAGGAATGGCTTCTGCCTGTTGAGACCGCGCTGGACGACATCCCGGCGCTGGCCGTCGGCAGTGCCGAGGCGGCGCGCCTGAAGCTAGGTCAATCCGTCATCGTGAGAGGCCGGGATGCGCCCTTGAACCAGGAGTCAGTCCTGGTCGTGTGGCGCGGTCAGCCGATCGCCTTGGCAAGCCTAAGCCAAGGGGCGATCAAGCCGAAGCGCATATTCAACCTGAGCTAGGACCGGTTGGTCCCGAAAGGAGTTGCACGATGTCGATTACCGCGGAGCGCAAGCAAGCGCTCATCAAGGACTATGCTACGACCGGCGCCGACACCGGGTCGCCCGAGGTCCAAGTCGCGATCCTGACCGAGCGGATCAAGAATCTGACCGGGCATTTCCAGACCCACAAGAAGGACAATCATTCCCGCCGTGGGCTGTTGAAGCTCGTGAGCACCCGCCGGACGCTGCTCGACTACGTCAAATCGAAAGACGAAGCCCGCTATCGGGCGCTGATCGAGCGACTTGGCATCCGACGCTGAACCGTTGAGTGCAGGCGAGGCCACCTGGCCGGATCGCCTCACGTCCCCTCTTGTGGTTTGCCGGCAATGGGGCCAGCAACACAAACGCCCAAACGGGGGACGCCGCCTTGGACGTTCGGATGAACGCACAAGATTGCGGCGGCAAAGGGCTATGAAGGAAATATCATGTTCGAAATTCATGTCGAGGAAATGGAGTGGGGCGGCAGGACCCTGAGGCTGGAAACTGGCCGGATGGCCCGGCAAGCCGATGGGGCGGTGCTCGTCACCTATGGCGAGACTACGGTGCTCGCCACTGTGGTGGCCGAGCACAGCCCCAAGCCGGGGCTCGATTTCTTCCCCCTCACTGTCAACTATCAGGAAAAGACTTATGCCGCCGGCAAGATCCCCGGCGGTTATTTCAAGCGCGAGGGCCGGCCGACGGAAAAGGAGACTTTGGTCTCGCGGCTGATCGACCGGCCGATCCGGCCGCTGTTTGTCCAGGGCTTCAAGTGTGAGACGCAAGTCATTGTGACCGTGCTGTCGCACGACATGGAGAACGATCCCGATGTCGTCGCCATGGTCGCCGCGTCGGCGGCGCTCACGCTGTCGGGCATTCCCTTCCTCGGGCCGATTGCCGCTGCCAGGGTGGGGCTCAAGAATGGCGATTACATCCTCAACCCGACCCTTGCCCAGATCAAGGAAAGCGACCTTGATCTCGTGGTGGCCGGCACCGCCGATGCCGTCATGATGGTCGAGTCGGAGGCTCATGAGCTCACCGAAGAGATGATGCTTGGGGCCGTGATGTTCGGCCATCGCGAGTTCCAGCCGGTCATCGATGCGATCATCAATCTCGCCGAAAAGGCGGCCAAGGCGCCGCGCGATGTGCCCGAGACCGATATTTCGGACCTGACTGCCCGGGTGCGCGAGATTGCCGAGCCGGGTTTGCGCGCTGCCTATGAAACGGTGCAGAAGGAGCTGCGACGCGAGCGCGTGGCCGAAGTCAGGGACACGGTCTTGGCCGAGCTCATCCCGGCCGACGCCACTGATGGAGCCCCCGACCCGATGCAGGTCAAGGCGGCGTTCAAGGTGGTCGAGAAGGACATCGTGCGCAGCAACATCATCGAGACGGCCAAGCGCATCGATGGCCGCGGTCTGGCCGACGTTCGTCAGATCACCTGCGAAGTCGGTGTTCTGCCGCGCGCCCACGGCTCGGCCCTGTTTACCCGCGGCGAGACCCAGGCGCTGGCGGTCACGACGCTCGGGACCGGTGAGGATGAGCAGTATGTGGATGCTCTGGAAGGGACTTATAAGGCAAATTTCATGATCCACTACAACTTCCCGCCGTTCTCGGTCGGCGAAGTTGGGCGCATCGGGTTTACCGGCCGGCGGGAAATCGGCCACGGCAAGCTCGCTTGGCGGGCCATCCATCCCATCATGCCGCCGAACGACCAGTTCCCCTACACCATCAGGGTGGTGTCGGAAATCACTGAATCGAACGGCTCTTCGTCGATGGCCACAGTGTGCGGCGCCTCGCTGTCGCTGATGGATGCCGGCGTGCCCCTGCGTCGCCCCGTTGCCGGCATCGCCATGGGGCTCATCCTTGAGGGCGAGCGCTTTGCCGTGCTGTCCGACATCCTCGGCGACGAGGACCATCTCGGCGACATGGACTTCAAGGTGGCCGGCACCGAGGAGGGCGTGACGGCGCTGCAGATGGACATCAAGGTCACCGGCATCACCGAGGAGATCATGCGCACCGCGCTCACCCAGGCCCGCGAAGGGCGCATGGGGATCCTCAACCGGATGGCCGAGGCGCTGACCGAATCGCGGCCCGGGCTCGGCGAATACGCCCCGCGCATCGAGGTCATGTCGATCCCCACCGACAAGATCCGCGAGGTGATCGGCACCGGCGGCAAGGTGATCCGCGAGATCGTCGAAAAGACCGGCGCCAAGATCGACATTAACGACGACGGCACGATCAAGATCGCCTCGTCTTCGGGTGCCGCCATCGAGGCGGCGCAAAAGTGGATCAAGTCGATCGTATCGGAGCCCGAGGTGGGCGAAATTTACGAAGGCACCGTGGTCAAAGTGGTCGACTTCGGCGCCTTCGTGAACTTTTTCGGCGCCCGCGACGGCCTCGTCCACATCTCCGAACTCGCCCC
>CAYWVA010000150.1:0-6293 GCA_964461545.1 uncultured Rhizobiaceae bacterium
TACACTCTTTCCCTACACGACGCTCTTCCTTGCTTTCGCAGCCGCCGCCAGCCGCTCGGCATTGCCAGCGTGAACCGTACGGTCCGCGGTGCCGTGGAAAATGATGGTGCGCGGGCTCGGGCCGGGACCCGTCATGTGCATCGGCGCCGGTGCAATCCTGCTGTCGCCGCGCATGGCGGCAAAGGCGGAGACCACATCGTTCGCCGCCCCGGCTGGGAGTCCTGAATGCACCCCGATGGCGGCGAAGAGATCAGGATAGGTCGCGCCCAGCACCGCCGCCATGGCGCCGCCGGCTGAAAGTCCGGCGGCGAAGATCCGCCCGGGCGGAATGTCGAACTCGGCCGCGACCGCCCGCGCCAATCCGGCGAGGATCGCAGGCTCTCCGGCATCGCGACGCTGGTCGGCGGGGTTGAACCAGTTCCAGCAGGACGCGGCGTTGTGGGCGCCCGTCTGGGCGGGATAGGCGACCAGCAGGCGGTTGGCTTCGGCAATCGCGTTCATATTGGTGCCGGTGGCGAAGTCCTCTGGAGTCTGGTTGCAGCCGTGCAGCATCAATAAGAGGCCGTTCAGGCCTTGGACTGCCGATGCCGGCACATAGAGTTTGTAGCCGCGGGTGCCGGCCGCACAGGCAAACGAGCGGGTCAGAAACTGCGCGCCATCGGCCAGCGGCGGCGGCTTGGTGACCCCAATGCCTGGCCGGCCCACGGCCGATCTGCCCCAGCGCAAGTTCTTGACCACCTCGCGCAGCGGCCTGCGGGGCCGGGGCTCGGACGCGCCAACTTCGCCAGCGGGCCGGCCCGCCATGGCGTCCTGGATGATACGGGTGGCCTGCGCAGCGTTCCCGGCGCGCGTTGCCATCATGGCGCGGCGCATCGCCGCCGAAAAGTCGATACTCATGAACTTGTTCCTTGATTGATAGCTATAGGGGCTAGTGAATGCGGTCGGCGAGCGCGGCCTTGACTTCCGCAGTCGCCTGCAGGGCGCCGAGCACGGTGATGGAAGCGATTGCTGCACGTGCCAGTTCCGCCGTCACGTCCGGCGCGATACGCGCCAGTCCGACGACCTTGACATGCAGTTTCTCTCCGGCAGCCAATGCCGCCTCGAGATCCGCCACGGAGAAATCCCGTAGGCCCAACTCCAGCGTATGACGCTCGATGGATTGGGAGACCTCGCGGGCATGGGCGGCAAGCTGGTTACGGATTGCCGTCCGGATCAGGTCTGTGCGGTTGGAATAGAACCCTTCCTGGACCAGCAGGTCGATGCGACCGAGGTCGACGTAGCCGAGATTGATGGTGATCTTTTCCGTCTCAGGAACCCTGTCGCGGCTTTGTCGGCTATCGCTCACCATTTCCATGTTCCATCCGTGTGGATGGTATATGGATGCCAGAGAGCTGCATTGCAAGGGATCGCCTCTAGAAAGATATGCCCCTCTGCGCATCCCACTCCCTGGGCCACGGCTTCCTCACGATCATCGTTGGCACTTCCTTGCACCTGCTCCCGCGAAGGGCGAGCGCGCCGTCGGACCGAGTGTCGCGGCGCACCCATCGGGATCAGTGTTTGCCGAAAATCGACCGGCGAGCGTGCTCGGAGATGTCGCAGCGTCGCAAACCGGCTTCCTTCAGATAGACGTCGGGCAGGCGGTTCAGCACCGACACCATCTGAGCGTATTGCACCTGCTTCAGCCCCGTCCTCAAACTGCGGCCGAGCCGGCACCAGACATGGCGCGCCGGGGCATCGAGCCACTTCACCGTAGTGGCGGGCCGATCGTCATAAGTCGTCATGTCTGCCTCCCGATCATGGAATGGCTCCTTTGCACGCACCGATTTGCATTTCGTCGGTCCGCGGACTTCGTTTTTTGCTGCGGCGCACTATTTTATGCCGCAATGCACAAGATAAGATCGGGTGCAGACGCTCGAAAGTCGGCCGCCGGTCACAGCACCTGTGACCTCAAGTCAAAACCGGGAGAGTGCTATGGAACTCTCAAGCCAGATGCTGCTGTTCGCCAAGGTCGTGGAATGCCAAACCTTCTCCGCGGCGGCGCGGGCGCTCAAGCATTCGCCCTCCGCGGTCTCTCGCCAGATCGGCCATCTCGAAGATCGGCTCGGGGTGCGCCTGGTCAACCGTTCCAGGCAGGGGCTGTCGCTCACCCAGGAGGGACGCGTCTTCTACGAGCGCTGCGCCGAGGTGGCGGCCAGGATCTCCGAGGCAGAGAGCTTCGTCGCCTCGATGGGGGTGCGTCCGCAAGGCGTGCTCCGGGTGGTCGCCACCGTGGCCTTCGCCAAGGCCCAGGTGCTGCCGATCCTGCCTGGCTTCCTCGAGCGCAACCCAGAGGTCCACGTCTCCCTCGAGCTGACCGACCGTCAGATCGATCTCGCCGCGGAGGACATCGACGTGGCCATCCGTTTCACCGAACAGATCGACGACGCCTCGGTAATCGCCCGCAGGCTTGCCAGCAACCGCCGCGTCATCTGCGCCGCGCCCAGCTATGTGTCGCGCTGCGGCGCCCCCGAACGGCCCCAGGACCTTGCCCACCACAACTGCCTGCGCCTGTCCACCGTGACCCGGTGGAACGACTGGCATCTCGATGAGCAGGATGGCGGCGGGCCGATCCTGCTCAGGGGCAACCTGGAGGCCAACAGCGCCGACGGCATCTATCACGCCACCCTGGCCGGCATCGGCATCGCACGACTGTCAAGCTATCTGGTGGGTGATGACATCAGGGCGGGCCGCCTGGTGCGCCTGCTCCCGGACTACTCCGACGAGGGCTCCGACATCTTCGCGATCTACTCCGACAAGCGCAATCTCGCCCCGAAAGTCCGCGCCTTCATTGATTATCTGGTGGACTATTTCGGCGCCGTCCCGCCCTGGGAGCGTGAGGACCGCCACGCCTGACCGGGTTTCGACCTGACTTGGGGCGTCAACGAGACTTCGGCAGGCACTCCGCGATGGCCCGCTTTTCGCGCGTGACAGCGGGTCGAGGCCAAGTTAATTGTAGCAAAGCCTCGAGAACCTGAGGGCACTAGGGAGGTAAAAATGAAACTTCGACCCATTCTTGCCGCCAGCGCCATGGCGCTGAGCTTCGTTTTTCTGGCGTCCGATGCCGACGCCCGCCAGCTTCGCTGGGCCGCGGCCGGCGATTCGCTCACCCTCGACCCCCATGCCCAGAATGAGGGGCCGACCCATACCATGTCACATCAGATCTATGAGCCGCTGCTCCAGCGCGACATGGAGGGCCAGATCATTCCGACGCTGGCCACCGAGTGGTATCCGCTCGACAGCGATCCGACCATCTGGGAGTTCAAGCTGCGCCAGGGCGTGACATTCCACAACGGAGCGCCGTTGACAGCCGACGACGTGGTGTTCTCGCTCAAGCGCGCGATGGAGGACGCCTCCGGCATGAAAACCCTGCTCGCCTCGGTGGTGGAGGTGTCCAAGGTCGACGACCATACGGTGCACATCAAGACCGGTGGTCCCAACCCGTTGCTGCCCAACAACCTCACCAACATGTTCATCATGAATGAGGCGTGGGCCAAGGAGCACGGGGTGGAGAAGCCACAGAACTTCGCCGCCGGCGAGGAGAACTACGCGGTGCGCAACACCAACGGCACCGGCGCTTTCAGACTGGTATCACGCGAGCCCGACTCCCGTACGGTGCTGGAGGCCAATCCCGATTACTGGGGCAAGGACCAGTTCCCGACCGAGATCAGCGAGTTGATCTTCACCCCGATCCAGTCGGCGGCGACCCGCGTGGCGGCCCTGCTGTCGGGCGAGGTCGATCTCATCCTCGACGTGCCGGTCCAGGATCTCCAGCGTGTGGATGGGACCGACGGTCTCGACGTGCGCACCGCCCCGCAGAACCGCACTATCTTCTTCGGAATGAACGTCGCCGACGACACCCTTGAGCATGCCGAGGCCGACGGCAATCCGTTCGCCGACCTCAAAGTGCGACAGGCGCTCGACATCGCCCTTGATCGCGAGGCCATCAAGCAGGTGGTGATGCGCGGTCAGTCGCAGCCGACCGGCGTCATCATGCCGCCCTTCGTCAATGGCTGGACGTTTGAGCTCGACGCCTACCCGGCCGTCGACGTCGATAAGGCCAAGGGACTGATGGCCGAGGCCGGCTACGGCGACGGCTTCACCGTCACGCTGCATTGTCCAAACGACCGCTACATCAACGACGAGGCGATCTGCCAGGCCGCGGCCGGCATGTTCGGCCGCATCGGCGTGCGGGTGAACCTAGAGGCCCAGGCCAAGGAACGGCACTTCCCGCTGATCGAGAACCTGCAGACCGACTTCTACCTACTCGGCTGGGGCGTGCCGACCTTTGATTCGGAGTACATCTTCAACTTCCTCTATCACACCCGCACCGATCGCTACGGCGGATGGAACGCCACGCGCTACTCCAATCCAGAGCTCGACGCGAAGATTGAGTCCCTCGCTACCATGACCGACATCGAAGGCCGTGACGAACTCGTCGCCGAGATCTGGGAGAAGGCGAAGAACGACCTGATCTACATCCCCATCCATCACCAGGTGCTGAACTGGGGCATGAAGTCCGATATCGTCTTCGACGTCCAGCCCGAGGATCAGCCGCACTTCAAGTTCCTGAGGTTCAGCGCCAATTGATCTTGACGGCAATCCGGCCGGGGGCGGCCATGCCGCCCCCGGACTCATGTGATGCGCTACGCGACTTGGGACGTGCTGTGTCCATATGATCGCATTCATTTTGCGGCGCATGCTCCAGGCCATCGTCGTCATGCTGGCGGTGGCGTTGGTGGCGTTCGTCATCTTCCGCTACATGGGCGATCCCGTCACCAATCTGCTCGGCCAGGAAGCCACGGTTGCCGATCGCGCCGCCATGATGGAGCGCCTCGGCCTCAACCGCCCGATGCCGCTGCAATACCTCGATTTCATCTGGCGCGGCATTCAGGGCGATTTCGGCATTTCCTACCGCATGGCTCGGCCGGTCACCGAGGTTATCGTCGAGCGCCTCCCGGCAACCCTGGAACTGGCCTTCGTGTCGGGCCTGTTCGCCTTCGTGCTCGGTGTCGGCCTTGGTGTCTACACCGGCGTCTATCGCTACGGCTGGCTCTCCAACATCATCATGACCACCTCGCTCATTGGCGTCTCGCTGCCGACCTTCCTCATCGGCATTCTGCTCATCTGGGTGTTCGCAGTCGAGCTTGGCTGGCTGCCATCCTACGGGCGGGGGGAGACCGTCTATATCGGGGGGTGGCGCACCGGGTTTCTGACCTCCTCCGGCCTGCAGTCGCTGGTCCTGCCGGCCATCACGCTCGGACTCTACCAGATGACCCTGATCATGCGGCTGGTGCGCTCCGAGATGCTGGAAGTACTGCGCACCGATTACATCAAGTTTGCCCGCGCCCGCGGGCTCACCGACCGGACCATCCATTTTGGCCATGCGCTGAAGAACACACTGGTGCCGGTCATTACCATCACCGGCCTGCAGCTCGGCTCGATCATCGCCTTCGCCATCATCACCGAGACGGTGTTCCAGTGGCCGGGCGTCGGCTTGCTGTTCATCAACGCCATCCGCTTTGTCGATGTCCCCTTGATGTCGGCCTATCTGATGCTGATCGCCCTGGTGTTCGTGACCATCAATCTGGTCGTCGATCTTCTTTATTACGCGGTCGATCCTCGCTTGCGCATCGAGCGGCCGCGCGCAGCGCAATGATGAGCGACCACACCGAAACCGCGACCCCGCCCGCACCGGCCGGCCGCTTCGCGCGCATCCGCGACTCCGACCTCGTTTGGAGCTATCGCAAGTCGCCGGTGACGATCATTGCATCAATCCTCGTTGTCGTCATTGTGCTGGCGGCGGCTCTGGCGCCGTGGATCACGCCGCAAAATCCCTTCGACCTGGCCGGCCTCAGCCTGATGGACGGGTTCACCCCGCCGCTGTCGGAAAGCCCGTTCAGCGGCAACTGGTACCTGCTCGGCACCGACGGGCAGGGCCGCGACATGTATTCGGCGGTGCTATACGGAGCACGGATATCGCTGTTCGTCGGCATCATGGCGGTGGCCTTCGCGGCCGTCCTCGGCGTCAGCCTGGGGTTGCTGGCCGGCTATGTGGGCGGCTGGCTCGATACCGCCATCATGCGCATCGCCGACGTGCAGCTGTCGTTCCCGTCCATCCTCATCGCGCTGATGATCTTCGGCATCGCCCGCGGCTTCATCGCTCCGGCGAACCGCGAGGAGATGGCGATCTGGGTGCTGATCATCTCCATCGGCCTGTCCGACTGGGTCCAGTATGCCCGCACGGTGCGCGGCGC
>CAYWVA010000151.1:0-6277 GCA_964461545.1 uncultured Rhizobiaceae bacterium
GGGGCCGCCGACCGCCACAAGACAGTCGCCATTGCCGGCGATCTCGCCGACTTCGAATCCGCCCTCCGGGGCCTCATGAAATCCGAGGTGGAAGACTAGGACATGACAGCCAAGATCATCGACGGCAAGGCGCAGGCCGAAGCGCTGCGCAAGCGCATCGCGGCAGCGGTCGCAGAGCTGAAGAGCCGGCACGGTCTCACCCCCGGACTTGCCGTTGTGCTGGTGGGCGAAGATCCGGCGAGCCAGGTCTATGTCCGCAACAAGGCCCGCCAGACCGTCGAGGTCGGCATGAACTCCTGGGAACACCGGCTCGCGGCGACGACTCCGGAGGCCGAGCTTCTTGAGCTGATCGACCGCCTCAACAGCGATCCCGCGGTGCACGCCATCCTGGTTCAGCTGCCGCTGCCCAAGCACATGGATGCCGACAAGGTGATCAACGCTCTCGACCCCGGCAAGGACGTCGACGGCTTCCACGTCATCAATGCCGGCCGGCTGGCCACCGGCCAGGAGGCGCTGGTGGCCTGCACACCGGTCGGCTGCTTGATCCTGGCCAAACACGCCTTGGGCAAGCTCGATGGCCTGGAGGCCGTGGTCATCGGCCGCTCCAACATCGTCGGCAAGCCGGTGGCCCAACTGCTGCTGCGGGAGAACTGCACCGTCACCATCGCCCACTCGCGCACCCGCGACCTCGCCGCGGTGTGCCGGCGCGCCGATCTCCTGATCGCCGCCGTCGGCCGGCCGAAGATGGTCACCGCCGACTGGATCAAGCCCGGCGCCTGCGTCATCGATGTCGGCATCAACCGCATCGAGGACGTCGGCAAGTCGCGTATCGTCGGCGACGTCGACTTTGCCGGTGCGGTGGAGGTGGCCGGCGCCATCACCCCGGTGCCCGGCGGTGTCGGGCCGATGACCATCGCTGCGCTGCTGCGCAACACGGTGCGCGCCGCTTGCACCCGGGCCGGCCTGCCGGTCCCGGACATGGGATGAACCGGAAGGCCCGTCTTGCCCGCTACTTCTCCGAAACCGCGCGGCCAACGACCACGCGGCCCTCCAGAACCGGCGCCACGGTGCCCTGGCTGCTGACATAGGCGATCATATGATCGGCCAAAAGATCGGCCTCGCTGGGCTGGATCAGCATCCTGGCGCGCTCCAGCGCGCGCAGCCCGTCGCCGCCGCGGGCCAGGAAATCGTTGGTGGCGAGCTTGTAGCGGGCCTGCTCGGCCAGCGGCTCGCCATTGACCATGACCGAGGTGACCCGGTCTCCGACCGGACGGGTCACATCGGCATGGACCGTGAGGCCGGAGACATGCGGAAAGGCGCCTGACTGGCCCTCCGCCCTGGCCAAGCTCTGCTCCAGCGCCTCCTTGAGATCGCTGCCGGCGATATCGAGGAGCAGCGCCTTGTTGCCGAAGGGCAGTTCGGCCAGCACGTCGCGCCGGGTGATGGGCGAACCCGGTGGATAGATGCGGTTTCCGCGCAAGCCACCGCCATTCACCAGCGCGATTTCGGCCCCGGTGCCCAGCCTGACGGCATCGGCCAGCAGGTTTCCGATCGCCGCCTCGCCGCCGCGCACCGCCGCTGTTCGGCTGTTCATTTCGGTCTCTGTGATGCCGATCTGCTGGTCAAGGTCCCTTGCCAGGGCCGCCTCATAGAGGGCCACCTGGGCTGCAACGTCCGGATCGGGTTCGACCTCGGCGGTGTCGATCACCCGGAAATTGGGCCACCAGGTCACCCGCCGGCTGCCGTCGCCGGCGATCGCCACCGAAATATCGAGATCGATCGCCACCACGTACAGGCCGTCGCGCATCGGCTGGGCGAACGCGGTGCGGCCATTATAGCCGATGGCCAGATCGTAGTCGTCGCCGGACAGGATCACGTCAGCGCCAGAGTGGGCCCGCAACTGTTCGTCGATCTCGCGCAAGGCATGGGCGACCAGAACCACGACGTCGGCGCCTGCCTTGCGTAACGCCGTGTCGAGCCGGCCTGCCGTGTCGAGCATGTCGTCGAACTGCAACTCGCCCGGAGACGCCCGCAATGGTGTATCGTCGGCAGTGACGCCGCCGATGCCGATCCGCACGCCCTCCGAATTGATGATGGAGTAGCTCATGACGCCGGGCACGTTCGAGCCGTCCGGCCCCCTGAGATTGGCGGCGTATACCGGAAACCGCGCCTCCGCCATACGCTGGACGAACACCTCCGGGCCGAAGTCGAACTCGTGGTTGCCGGGCACGAACATGTCGATGTCCAGCATGTTGAGGAGATCGATCATGTGTGCGCCGTTGTCCAGGCCGGACATCAGCGAGGGCGAGATGGCATCGCCGGCATGGATGACGAAGACCGGTCCTGCCCGGGCCCGCTCCTCGTTCAGCGCCCCGGCGATGCGCGCCAGTCCACCCCGGCCGTCACTGTTCTCGGCCATGACAAAGGTGGCGGACACCAGAACCAGCGTGAACCGGGTGGTGATCTCGGTTTCCGCGCGCAGCGGCGCCGCCCGAAACTCCAACAGCAGCACCAAGCTGAGGAGAATGAGCGTCAGGTGCCGTCGCACAATGCTTATCTCCATCGAGCCAAGCCTTAACAATACAACAAGACTCGGCTATTGGCACAGCTAACCATCCGACCCGCTCCAGGTCAAGAAGCGAACACAATATGGCCACACGAGACGTCCGACCGCCCGCCGGGCATCCCACCGTTGCCCTTGGGCGTATCGGGGTGCTGCTCATCAATCTGGGCACGCCTGAGGGCACGTCGTACTGGCCGATGCGGCGCTACCTCAAGGAGTTCCTGTCCGATCGCCGGGTGATCGAGACCAACCGCGTCGTCTGGTGGTTCATCCTCAACGGCCTGGTGCTGACCAGGCGGCCGCAGCGCAGCGGCCATGCCTATGAGCGCATCTGGAACCGCGAGCTCGACGAATCGCCGCTCAAGACGCTGACCCGGGCCCAGGCCGACAAGGTCGGTGCGGCGATGGCGTGGGAGCCGCGCGTTCAGGTCGACTGGGCCATGCGCTACGGCCAGCCCGCCATCGGCCCCACGGTCGAGCGGCTGAAAGCGCAAGGCTGCGACCGAATCCTGCTGGCCCCGCTCTATCCGCAATACAGCGCCGCCACTGTGGCCACCGCCCTCGACCAGGCCTTCGATGTCCTGAAGACCATGCGCTGGCAGCCGGCCATCCGGACCCTTCCGCCCTATCACGACCATCCGGCTTACATCGACGCGCTGGCCCAAAGCGTGCGCGCCCACCTCGACCAGATTGCCTGGCAGCCGGATGTGATCGTCGCCTCGTTCCACGGCCTGCCCGAGGACTCCCTCGCCAAGGGGGACCCCTATCACTGCCACTGCCAGAAGACGACCCGACTGTTGCGCGCCGCCCTCGACCTGCCCGACGACGGGCTTGTTATTGCCTTCCAGTCCCGCTTCGGCCGCGCCGAGTGGCTCAAGCCCTATACCGATGACAAGGTGGCCGAACTGGCCCGCAGCGGCGCCAAGAACCTTCTCGTCATCACCCCGGGCTTCGCTTCGGACTGCGTCGAGACGCTGGAGGAAATCGCCATCGGGACTCGCGCCGTGTTTATCGACAGCGGCGGCGAAAACTTCTCGCTGGTGCCGTGCCTGAACGACAGCGCGCCGTCGATCGCCATGCTCAGCGAAATCATCCGTCGCGAGCTCCTGGGCTGGATTTAGAGGGGCGCCTGGTCGGGCAATTAAATGCCGGCCGCTGCGCGGGGTTCGGAATCGGCTCCCAGTCCAAGCAAGTCGAACTGCCGGTAGATACGACCAAGAAACTCTTCGATGCCAAGGCAGACCTGATGAGGCATGCCCGCCGGTACGTCCTCGGCGAAGCGTCGGAAGGAAAAGGTTCTGTCCTCGATGGCCGCCGCCGTCGGGCGGTCGAGCACGGGAAGGACGAGCTGGCCTTCCTTGGCGAGGCCGTCATAGAGAAACTTGGACAAGCGGTCGAGATCCGCAAGCAGGATGGCCTCGTTTCTCACGATGATGAAGCGCGCGGGACGAAGTTGGTCGCGCAGCTTTCGACCGGCGAACAGCGAATCGACGCCCCGGTCGGCAACGAACAGAATGATCACCTCAAGGTCTGGCGTATGGCACTTCTCGCCGAAACCGATGAGGCGCATCAGATCGATGGCGCCGGTGAGCAGATGGGCCGGCAGATCGACGACGCAATCCTGCGGCTGCGCCAGCGCCCGATCGAAAAGGGCCATCTGGCCGGCCGCACTCGACAGTTCGACCTTCGTGGCCCGGGCGGGAAAGTAACTGCGCAAGCCCGCCGGGCTGGGCGCGGCGTCGAAGATGAGCGGCGAGCGCCGGCACAGTATCAGATATTCACAGAGCAGCCGCGCAACTAGCGTCTTGCCGTTGCGCGGCTGGTCCGAGCACACGATGTGGAACCTCGAGGCACCTCCTTGCGGCATAGAAGGCTTGCCTCCATTGCAAGGTCGCCTCAGGCGGAGACAGCCATGGCAATCGGCTTGGCGCCGGTCAGCCCCTGAATCAGCTTGAGCCGCTCCAGTTCCTGATCGAGGTCGTTGCTCCATTTGCGCACATAGCCGCGCAGCACGAAAGAATGCTTGCTGGGGGCGCCGTTGGCACCCTTGTTGTCGATGAAGTCCTTGAACGCCAGGCCGGACAGATCGACCTGCTCGTAGGCCATCTCGTTGAGCTTGGGAATGTCGATTTCATGGGCCGAGTTCAGACGCGAAAAGTATTTCTTGTAGGTCTTCTGGTCCCACTCGAAAAAGTTCGTGTCATTGACCGCATTACGGGCCACGATGTATTCCATATCATTGACGTATCGGGCGATCTCGCCGATTTCCTCCAGCGAGGCGATTGACGAGCCGACGACATGGAACAAGCCCAGATTGAACTGGCCGTCGCGGGCGGCCTCCAGAACCCCGATGCGGTCGAAGGTGTCGAGCGACCGCGACAAATTGCCCGCCTTGAGATCAATCACGGTGACGCGCGCGTCGGTTGACTCAAGTGTGTCGAGCACCTTCATCTGGTCGGCGACATCGGTGAAATCGATGATCTGAGTGATGTCCGGATGAAACCTCTTCAGCGATCCGCGCGGAAACTCGGTGTCGAAGGCTCGTGCCGGGACGTCCTTGCGGGCGATGTAATCGAGCAGGGCGCGGGAAAGCGTGGTCTTGCCGACGCCGCCCTTGTCGGCCCCGATCAAAATGACGGTGGGCTTCATGGCATCCGGTTTCCTTTTTGGTGTTTTCATGTGACGGGCCTAGCCCAGGTCACTCGGTTTTGCAATGGAACCGACTCGGATATCCCCAGCTAGTATCGAATGCAACTTGTCGTTATGGTTTGTTGGGTTCCGATAGGCTCCGACCGTGCCTGGCTCAGGCCGCTTCCCTTTCGAGCGCCGTGACGATCTGATCGACCACCGCCTTGACCAGCCGCTCATCGTCGCCTTCCGCCATGACCCGGATCACCGGCTCGGTGCCGGAGGGACGGATCACCAGCCGGCCGGCCGTTCCAAGCCGCTCCGTGGCCTCGTCAATGACCTGTCGCACCGGCGCCAGCTCGAGCGTCCCGATGGTGCGGCAGCGGACGTTCTTCAGCACCTGCGGCACCGGCTCGAACACCGAGCACACCTCGCTCACCGTTTTGCCTTGCGCTCGCACCATGGCCAGCACCTGCAGCGCGGCGATGAGCCCGTCACCGGTGGTGGAGAAATCCGACAGCACGATGTGGCCGGACGGTTCGCCGCCGACGTTGAAGCCGTTGGCGCGCATGTGCTCCACGACATAGCGGTCGCCCACTTTGGTGCGATCAAGCTTGAGGCCGCGGCTCGCCAGGTGGCGCTCCAGCCCGAGGTTGGACATGACGGTGGCGACGATGCCGCCGCCCCTGAGCTGCCCGGTCTCGGTCCACGCCGTGGCGATCAGCGCCAGCAGCTGGTCGCCATCGACCACCTTGCCGGTCTCGTCCAGCACGATCACCCGGTCGGCGTCGCCGTCGAGCGCGATGCCGATATCGGCGCGCAGCTCGCGCACCTTATCGGCCAGCCTTTCGGGTGCCGTGGAGCCGCACTTGTCGTTGATGTTGAAGCCATCGGGCTCAACCCCGATGGAGAACACTTCCGCCCCCAATTCCCACAGCGCCGTCGGCGCCACCCTGTAGCCGGCACCGTTGGCGCAATCGACCACCACCCGCACCCCGTCGAGGCGGAGATCCTTGGGAAACGTCCGCTTGGCGAACTCGATATAGCGGGCCTGGGCGTCGTCGACCCGCTTGGCCCGGCCGAGGC
>CAYWVA010000152.1:0-6268 GCA_964461545.1 uncultured Rhizobiaceae bacterium
CGTTGCCGGCGAGGCTTTCGCGCATGGTCTTGACGATGGGGATGCCGCCGGCGACCGCAGCCTCGAAGGCCAGCGTTACGCCGGCCTCCTCGGCCAGCCGGGCAAGACCGGTGCCGGAACGTGCAATCAGCGCCTTGTTGGCGGTGACGACGTGCTTGCCGCTCTTGAGCGCCTGCTCGACTGCCGCCTTGGCCGGATCACCCTCGCCTCCGATCAGCTCAACGAAGATCTCAACGGCGGGGTCGGCGGCAAGTGCCGCCGCATCGTCGAACCAGCGGCAGCGGGTAAGATCGTGACGCCCTCGGGGCTTGTCGCGCGTCAGCGCCGAGACCGCGACCACCTCGAGTCGCCGGCCGATGCGCTGGGCGATTGCCTCGCCGCGTTCGGCGATAAGATCGAGCAGGCCGATGCCGACCGTGCCCAGACCGGCAAGTCCGAGATTGAGTGGTTTGGCCATGGAAGCGCGCCCCGATAAGTGCGCGGGCTTTATGCGGCCAAGCGGCTGGGTTTGCAACCATCCGATCCCCGCCGGCCCTGTTCGTCACCGGCGGACGGGATCACTCCCCGGCGAGGATGCGATCGACGGCGGCCATCGCTTCGCCGAGATAGGCCTCCGGCGCCAGCGCCTCGTCGATGTCGGCGCGGCTCAAATGCCCGGCGATCTCCGGGTCGGCGGCCAGCACGTCGGCGAAACCGGCCCGGCCCGAGATGGCGCGGTTGACCGCGGCGGCCACCAGCTCGTGCGCCGCCTCGCGACCGGTGTCGCGGGCCAGGCGGATCATCACCGCCTCGGCATTGATGAGCCCGCCGGTGCGCGCCAGATTGCGCCGCATCCGGTCGGCATCAACGATGAGCCCCTCGGCGATCCGACAGGTCTGGGCAATGGCGCCCGAGGTCAAGATGAAGGTCTCCGGCACGAACGCCCATTCCATCTGCCACGCCGCCAGATCGCGCTCATGCTCGTGCACCATGGCATCGAGCGCCAGCGCCGGCATCTGGCGCACCAGGCGGGCGAGCGCCACCACCCCTTGCGCCGCCATGGGGTTGCGCTTTTGCGGCATGGTGGAGGAGCCCACGGCGCCAACGCCGGCCGGCTCGGCCAGCTCGGCGATCTCGGTGCGCTGCAGGTTGACCACCTCGTTGGCAAACTTGCCGCACGTGGTCGCAATCATGGCGAGCACGCACACCACCTCGGCGATGCCGTCGCGGGCGGTGTGCCAGGCGATCTCGGGAACCCCCAGCCCGAGATCGGCCAGCATGGCCTCGCGCACCGCCCGAGCGTGCTCGGCCAGGCTGGCCAGCGTCCCTGCCGCGCCGGCAAGCTGGCCGACCAGCACTCTCGGGCGCAATTCCATGAGCCGCTGGCGGTGGCGGCGAAGCTCCGCCACGATCACCGCGAACTTGTAGCCGAGCGTGACCGGTACGGCGTGCTGGCCGTGGGTGCGCCCGGCCAGTGCGGTGTCCCTGTAGACCCGCGCCTGGCCGGCCAGCGAGGCTCGCAGCAGGTCGAGGTCGCGCTCTATGATGGCAAGCGCACTTTTGAGCTGCAGCACTGAGCCGGTGTCGATGATGTCCTGGGTCGTGGCGCCCCAGTGCACGTACTTTCCGGCCTCACCGGCAAGGCGCTCCAGCGCCCTGATGGCGGGCACCAGCGGATGGCCCGAGCTCTCGACCCCACGACGCAGTTCGTTGAGGTCGAGCGTGGCCTCCGCGGCGCTTCGGGTGATCGCCTCGGCAGCCGCTTGCGGGATGAGCCCGACGCCGGCTTGGGCCCGGGCCAGCGCCGCTTCCGCCTCCAGCCAGCGCCCCACCACCGCCTCGTCGGTGAACACGGCGCGCATCTCCGCGGTGCCGTAAAGGTCACGGAACAGCCGGGAATCAATGATGTGGGAAGGCGCAACGAGCCGGCTCATGGCGCCAGATTACACCACTTTGGGCTCCGTGCCGCCGGCAATGATGGCCGCGGTGGCATTATCATCATTTTTCCGCCGGCCACAGCCAGGCAGCGCCGCGCGCTCCCGAAGCGTCGCCATGCACCGGCCGGCGAACCTCGACCCGACAATGATCGGCGAAGACATGCGGCGCGATAAGCCCGGGCAGCACATCGTACAGGTGAGGCATTTTGGACAGCCCGCCGCCCAGGACGATGACGTCCGGATCGAGGATGTTGACCACGTGGGCAAGCGCCCGGGCCAGCCTGTCGGCGTGGCGATCGAGGCTTGCAGCGGCCGCCCTAGCGCCGCGCTGCCCCGCCTGCTCGATGTCGACCGCGCTCAAGGCTAAGCCGGTGACGGCGCAATGGTCGCGCTCCATTCCACTGCCGGAAACCCACAGCTCGATGCAGCCCTGCTTGCCGCACCAGCAGGGCGGGCCCGGCGCTTCCTCCGGGCCAGCCCAGGGGAGTGGATTGTGGCCCCATTCGCCGCCGATGTGGTGGCGGCCGAGCAGCGCGGTGCGGTTGAACACCACGCCGCCGCCGCAGCCGGTCCCGAGGATCACGCCGAACACCAACCGGGCGTGGCGGCCGGCTCCGTCCACGGCCTCCGACAGGGCAAAGCAGTTGGCATCATTGGCCAGCCTCACCGGGCGTGCCAACGCGCCCTCGAGGTCAGCGGCGAAGTCGCGGCCGTTGAGCCACGTCGAGTTTGCGTTCTGGACAAGCCCGGTGGCGGGCGAAATCGATCCGGGCATGGCGATGCCGACCGTGCCCTCCAGGCCGGCCTTAGTCTCGATGTCCGAGACATGGCTTGCCAAGGCCGCGATCACCGCGCGGTAATCCCCGGCCGGCGTCGGCGAGCGCCGCTCCGCCACCACCCGGCCATCGCCGAGCATGGCAACGGCAGCGATCTTGCTGCCACCGAGATCGATGCCAATGCGCAAGTGCTCGGACATGGCAGCGACGGCCTCAAGCGCTTCAGCTACAGCAAGCCCTGGATGTGGTCATGGGCGTCCGCCCAGTTGTCGGTTCGCAGCGACACGCACTCAAGCAGCCCCACGTGGCGGCCGAAGCGATGATCCTGGAGAAAATGCACAAGCCCCGCGGTTGGGCAATGCTCGGCAACCGACACGAGATAGCCTGGCACGTCGTCAATGAACACGACGGCGGCGGCGTGGTGCGCGATCATGGCCCGGACCGCCGGCCCCTTGGGTCCGTGATTGACCACCAGGGGATAGTCGAAGCCGTGCGCGGCAAGGTTGGCCAACCGGTCGTCGCGGAACGCCGCGGGGATGTTCGACAGCAACACGATCTGGGCGCTGCAGGCCAGGCTGGACAGCGCCTGGTGCGCCCCCTCGATGGGATCGAGACGGCGCGTCCGCTCGGCAAAGAACCGGGTGAGCAAGTCGCCGACTTCAGCCGTGGCGACCGGCTTGTTGCCCTTGCAGCGGCGGATATTGCCATTGAGGGCAAAGCTCGCCGGATCAAGCCACAGGCCGTTTTCGCCGAGAAAGGCCTCAAACCCGCGCAAAAAGTGCACCACGACTTCGTCGACGTCGCACACCACCAGCGGCCGATCAGGCCTGATGTCGAGGGCGCGGATCTGGGTCTCGATGGCAGCGGCCAGCATGGCACCTGTCTAGGACGGCGCGGCGGCTCCTGGCAAGCCTTGCCGGGCCGCCGCCACCTCGCCCGGGTGCAGCGCCTCGGCCTCGGCGAACAGAAACAACAGGCTCTCGTCTGCCAGCAGATGGTCGAGTACGGCGGCCAGCAGCGCCGGCTCCCCGGCCCGGCGGCGCAGATCCTCCGGCGTCACTCCGGTCAACGCCAGGAAGCGCACCAGCCGCTCCGGTTCACCAGCCAGGAAGCCGAGCCCGGCAATCCCCACCAGTTCCGGATCGCGGCCTGCTCGAAACGATTGCGACACGCTTCTCACCCCTGCGGTTAACCAGAAAGCCCGAGTCAATTGCGTGTTCACCCGCGGATTAAAGTGTTAGTTACCAAATCCGGGGAGGATCGCCTACGCGAAACGTCGGAACGCCGAACCGAAACGGCTGAGTTCCGGGAGCCTAAACGAGCGGATGCCAGCCTTGAGTCGCGGTGCAGCAGACATGGTAGGGATATCCGACTCGCCCGGCGGCAGCCCAGCCCCGGTCAAGACTGTCCTCGTGGTCGAGGACAATGAGCTTAATATGAAGCTTTTCAACGACTTGCTCGAGGCCCATGGCTATCGGGTGCTGAAGACGCGCGATGGCCTCTCGGCACTTGATATGGCCCGCGACCACATGCCTGATCTGATCCTCATGGACATCCAGCTGCCCGAGGTCTCCGGCATCGAGGTCACCAAGTGGCTCAAGGAGGACGACATACTGCGCAAGATCCCGGTGATCGCGGTGACCGCCTTCGCCATGAAGGGCGATGAAGAGAAAATTCGCGAAGGCGGCTGCGAAGCCTACATTTCCAAGCCGATCTCGGTGGTCAGTTTCCTGCAGACGATTGACGGTTTTCTCAAGGAGCAGGCAATCGAATGACCGCGCGGGTTCTCGTCGTCGACGACATCCTCGCCAATGTGCGGCTGCTCGAAGCAAAACTTTCAGCCGAATATTTCGAAGTCGTCACGGCGATGAACGGGATCGATGCCCTGGAATGCATACAGCGCGTTCGCCCTGACATCGTGCTCCTCGACGTGATGATGCCCGGGATGGACGGCATCGAGGTATGCCGTCGGATCAAGTCCAACCCCAAGTCTCATCATGTCCCGGTCATCATGATCACCGCACTCGACCAGGCGGACGATCGCGTTCGGGGTCTGGAGGCCGGCGCTGACGATTTCCTGAGCAAGCCGGTGAACGATCTGGCCCTGTTCTGCCGCGTGCGCAGCCTGGTGCGCCTCAAGATGCTGACCGACGAGTTGCGCTCGCGCACCGCCGGGGGCGAGCACCTCGGCCTCATCACCGACTGCGAGCACCTTTTGGAGCTGGACAGGCCGGGCAAGATCCTGCTGATCGACAATCGCGGCCAGCTCTATGACCGAATCAGTCTGGCGCTCGATGGGCGCCATGCCGTCAGCTTATGCGACGACATTCACGCCGCAATCTGGGATGCCACCGAGGGCGGATACGAGCTTGTGATCGTCAATCTCGACCTCGAAGGCTACGACGGTCTCAGACTGTGCTCGCAGTTGCGATCACTGGAAAGCACCAGGCAGATCCCGATTCTGATCATTTTCGACCCTGGCGACCAGCAGCGGGTGATCCGCGCCATGGAGTTCGGGGTCAATGACTACCTGGTGCGTCCGATCGACAAGCAGGAGTTGCTGGCTCGCGTCAACACCCAGGTCAAGCGATGGCGCTACGCTGCCAAGCTGCGCTCCACCATGCAGCAGTCGTGGGAACTGGCCGCCACCGACCCCCTGACCGGGCTCTTCAACCGTCGCTACATGGAAACACATGTCGACGCTCTCGTCGAAGATTCGGCGAGCCGCGACCACTCGTTCTCCGTCCTCCTGGTCGACGTCGACCTGTTCAAGTCGGTGAATGATACTCACGGGCATGACGTCGGGGACCGGGTGCTTTCTGAACTGGGCGAGCGCATCCGCAAGAATGTTCGCGCCATCGATCTGGCCTGCCGCATCGGCGGGGAAGAATTCATGATCGCCCTGCCTGACACCGATGTGGCGGTCGCGTGCCGGGTGGCCGAGCGGCTGCGCCGGGCGGTACATGCCAAGCCGTTCAATGTCGGCGCCACGCCGGGGCCTTTGTCGCTCACCATCTCAGTCGGGGTCACCGGCCTGGAGAGCGGTTGCGACACGCTCGAGCACATGCTCAAGCGCGCAGACGAGGCGCTCTACCGGGCCAAGCGCGAAGGCCGCAACCGGGTCCACGCCGACGCGGCCTGATCCCGCCAATTTACCTTAACGCTTTACTAAGCTTCAAGAAATCGGCTTGCCGCCGGCTTATATCGATTGGCAGGTCGGCTGCGAATGGTTACGATTCAATTCAAATCCCTGACCCCCCGCGGCGCTTCAGGCCCGCCGCATCTCCTGGGCCCACGGGGGTAGGCCGGTCCGGACGACGCGAGTGGCCTCCTCGACCAACCGCTCCGGGCCGGCCGCCCATTTTCCCAGCACCTTTTCTGACGGGCCCAGGCCTGCTACAGCCGGGTTTGCAGGCATTCGCTATCCATCGGCCATGCGGGACACCGTTGCCCTCGTAGAGCTTTTCATGACCAAGTCGCGGACGGAAACCGACAGCTTCGGGCCCATCGAGGTCCCGGCGGACCGCTACTGGGGAGCCCAGACCCAGCGCTCGCTGCACAACTTCCGCATCGGCG
>CAYWVA010000153.1:0-1960 GCA_964461545.1 uncultured Rhizobiaceae bacterium
CAGGCCTTCTACGAGGAAGGCCTGGTGCGCACGCCCGCCGACATCTTCACGCTGCAAGCCCGAGACGCCAGACGCGCCGACAGGATCAAGGACCGGGAGGGCTGGGGCGAGACCAGTGCGCGCAACCTGTTTGCCGCCATCGAGGCGCGCCGATCTATCGCGTTCGACAGGTTCATCTACGCACTCGGCATTCGCCATGTCGGTGAGACCACCGCACGGCTGCTGGCGCGCAGCTACGGCTCGGTGGAGGAGTTTCTTGCAGCGATGGGCAAAGCTGCGCGTGGCCCGGACCAGGAGGCTTTCAGCGATCTGAGGAACATCGGAGGCATCGGCGAGGTGGTTGCCGCCGCGGTTGCGGAGTTTTTCGCCGAACCGCACAATGTCGAGGCAGTCGAGGCGCTGCTGCGGCATGTGACGGTCATCGCCCTCGCCGCAGTCGATAGCGGCTCGCCCATCGCCGGCAAGACGGTGGTGTTCACCGGCGCCCTCGAACAGATGACGCGCGAGGAGGCCAAGGCGATGGCCGAGCGGCTGGGCGCCAAGGTCGCAGGCTCGGTGTCGAAGAAGACCGATATCGTGGTTGCCGGCCCCGGCGCCGGATCCAAGCTCAAAAGTGCACGCGACTTCGGCGTCGAGGTGATCGACGAGGCCGAGTGGTTCCGGAGGGTCGGGGGCGCCTAGGGTCGCCCGCGTATGGCGGTGGAACTTTCTGCCCAGGCGTGGTATGATACCGCAAACGGCCAGGAGGGAGGCCGAGCATGAGCGGGCCAGCCGTCCGAGTCATTGCAGTGATTGTCGCCCTGGGTGTTTGGGGCGGCGCCGGTATTGCGCAAGAGGCCATGCAGCCCGACGAGAACCTTCGGCGCATCATCGAAAGGCTGGAACAGCAGGACAGGCAGGGGGACCGGGAGGGATTTGTGCTGGACTCCTACCAGGTCCAGCCGGCGGACGACGACCCGGGGTACAAATCGATGGAACTGTCGATCGGCCAGGCCGGCGGCCGGCCTGGTTTGAACACATTCGAGAAGCGCCCGTCGAATTACCTGCTTGATCCGATGGCGCCAGACGAAACCCCGCCGCTCGGGCTCAATCTCAAACTGCAGTTCTGACTCAGGGTCTAACGCACTTCGTCATGCTGCGCCGACGTGGCGCTGGTTGGCGCGAAGCGGGAAAAATAGGCCTCGCCGGGCTCTGGAACGCTGCCCTCCCAACGCTCCATGGTGGCCGCGATGAACCGGTCGGCCGGGTCGCGCAAGGTATAGTAGAGCCTGCCCGCCAAACCCCGGGCGCTCGCCCCGGCCCAGTTTTCGGGGAGCAGGTCAGGCGCCAGTTCCGGATCCTTGAGCAGGACGCGCCGGTATTCATGGACGAGAAGCGTTCGCAGCACGAAGGCATCGAGCGAGTTCGTCGGAGGGCTTCGCTCGAAGCCGCGAAATGCCGCCACGAATGCCCCATAGGCCTCGTTGAGGTGGCCGAAGTCCCAGGCGGCGGCCGCGGTTGAGCGCGCGTCCGCCGCTGTGCCAAGCGGGGCGAGCCTCGCCCTGAACACGCTGACCAGCCCGGTCGCAAGGGCATCCTCGATGGGCTTGGCGATGGCAGCGTCGTCGCCGCTTGGGCGCACCAGGAGCTTCGGTGAGAGCTGGCCGAAGCCCAGCCAGCCAAGCGTGCTGCGCAAGCTCTTGCGCGGGCCCGGAGCCAAACCGGGCAGCATCTGGACCAGCAGCCAGCTTCCGTCCCAGCGTGGGGCTGTGCTGGCATAAATGCGCTTCTCGGCTTCGGCAAACGCGGTGCGCGCCGATGGCGTGATGGCGTAATAGCTGCGCCGCCCGACACTGCGCGAGGACAGCCAGTTGTCGCGAGCCAGGCGATAGACGCCGGTGCGCACCAGGCGATCGCTCAGGCCCAGCGGCGCCATCAGGCCGATCAGGCTGCCGAGCCAGATATTGCCGCCACGCGGGGC
>CAYWVA010000153.1:2060-6200 GCA_964461545.1 uncultured Rhizobiaceae bacterium
TGCGATTGTCGACCACGCGTTTGGCCTTGCCTTCCGAACGGGCGACCGAGCCTGGATCATGCACGACCGGTTCGACCGAGATGCCGATCAGCTCCTTGGTGGCCCGTGCCAGCCGGGCGGCTGCGCCGGCGCGGGCCGATTCCACCGACGGGCCGGCTCCCGGCACCAGTTCGCAATGCACCCGCAAGGCGTCGAGATGGCCGTCCCGATAGAGCTCGAGCTGGTAGTGGGGAGCGAGTTCCGGAATCCTGACCAGAATCTCCTCGATCTGGGTCGGGAACACGTTGACGCCGCGGATGATCAGCATGTCATCGGAGCGGCCGGTGATCTTCTCCATGCGGCGCATCGAGCGCGCGGTACCGGACAGCAGCCGCGTCAGGTCTCGGGTGCGATAGCGGATCACCGGAAAGGCCTCCTTGGTGAGCGAGGTGAAGACAAGCTCGCCGAACTCGCCGTCGGGCATGACGTCGCCGGTCTCAGGGTCGATGATCTCAGGGTAAAAATGGTCCTCCCAGACGTGCAGCCCGTCCTTGGTCTCGATGCATTCGTTGGCCACGCCCGGTCCGATCACCTCCGAGAGCCCGTAGATGTCCACCGCGTGCAGGTCGCCCCGCGACTCGATCTCGCGGCGCATCTCGTTGGTCCACGGCTCGGCCCCGAAGATGCCGATCTCCAGGCTGGTGTCGGCCGGGTCGAGCCCTTGCGCCGCCATCTCGTCGAGGATGTTGAGGAGATAGGATGGCGTCACCATGATCACCCGGGGGGCGAAGTCCTGGATGAGCTGGACTTGGCGGGCGGTCATGCCGCCGGATACGGGAACGACCGTGCAGCCCAGCCGCTCGCCACCGTAATGGGCCCCGAGCCCGCCGGTAAACAGGCCGTAGCCGTAGGCCACGTGCACGATGTCACCAGGTCGGGAGCCGGCGGCGCGCATGGAACGGGCCATGCAGTCGGCCCACATGGCGATGTCGTTGGCGGTGTAGCCCACCACCGTCGGCTTGCCGGTGGTACCGGACGAGGCGTGGACGCGCACGAGCTTTTCGCGCGGCACCGCGAACATGCCAAAGGGATAGTAGCGGCGCAGGTCGTCCTTGGCGGTGAGCGGGAAGTGGCGGAGATCGTCGAGCCCCTTGAGGTCGCCGGGGTGGACGCCCTTGGCGTCGAAGGCCTGGCGGTAATGCGCCACGTTGTCGTAGGCGTGCCGCAGCGACCATTTCAAGCGCTCAAGCTGCAGCGCCTCGATTTCGTCGCGGCTGGCGATCTCGATGGGATCGAGGCTCGCCCGATCCGCGCCAAGACTCTCAGCCGGCCTCATCGGCATGGTGGTCCTCCTCGATGACCGGTCCGCCGATGGTGCGCGACTTGCCGCGGAAGTGCGCCACCGCGGCGCCGGTCTGGTCGGTGACGACGATGTCGTAGATGCCGTTGCGGCCCTGGCGATAGACTTCGTGCGCGGCGGCGCTCAAGGCGTCGCCGAGGCGGGCCGCCTTGAGAAAGGCGATGTCGCACGACGCTGCAACGGTGGAGACATTATAGCTGTTGCAGGCGAAGGCGAAGGCCGAATCGGCCAGCGTGAAGATGAACCCGCCGTGGCAGATGTCATGGCCGTTCACCATATCGTCGCGCACCGTCATGGTGAGCACCGCTTCGCCCGGCGCGATGCTCTCGATGGCCATGCCGAGCCCGCCGCTGGCCCGGTCGCGCGCCCACATGGCTGCGGCGGAGGCCTCGGCGAGGGCTTGCGGGTCGAACGGCGTGGTCATGGCTCAAGCGATACGGTGTTCTGCCTTGGGCGGCAAGCAATGTATCAGGCGGCGGCAACCGATATGATACAAGTTTCGTTGTATTGAAGCGAAAAGTGTGTCATATTATATCCGACACTAGACAAAAGGAGCTCCCGTGAGCCCGACCGAATTGGTAGAGCCCCAACCCGTGGGTCAGGATCGGCTTCAGCGCTTCAACGAGCGTGTCTCTGCGGACGGCAAGGTCGAGCCGCGCGACTGGATGCCCGAAAGCTATCGCAAGACGCTGGTGCGCCAGATCTCGCAGCACGCGCACTCCGAGATCATCGGCATGCAGCCGGAAGGCAACTGGATCAGCCGCGCCCCCAGCCTCAGGCGCAAGGCGATCCTGATCGCCAAGGTGCAGGACGAGGCCGGGCACGGACTTTATCTCTATTCGGCGGCCGAGACGCTCAACACATCCCGCGACCAGATGGAAGCCGACCTGTTGTCGGGCAAGGCCAAGTATTCCTCGATCTTCAACTATCCGACGCTCACCTGGGCCGATGTCGGAGCCATCGGCTGGCTGGTCGACGGGGCTGCGATCATCAACCAGATTCCGCTGTGCCGGTGCTCTTATGGCCCCTATGGGCGGGCCATGATCCGCATCTGCAAGGAAGAAAGCTTCCATCAGCGCCAGGGCTTCGAGCTGATGATGGTGCTGGCCAAGGGCAGCCCCGAGCAGCGCCGCATGGCCCAGGATGCTCTCGACCGCTGGTGGTGGCCGTCGGTCATGATGTTCGGTCCGCCAGACAGCGATTCCGTCCATTCGGCCGACAGCATGGCGTGGCGGATCAAGCGCTTCACCAATGACGAACTGCGTCAGAAGTTCATCGACATGTGCGTCAAGCAGGCCAAGGCGCTGGGCCTGACGATCCCCGACCCGGATCTGAAGTTCAACGAGGAAACCGGCCATTGGGACATCGGGCCGATCGACTGGGACGAGTTCTGGCGCGTGGTCAAGGGCGACGGCCCGTGCAACCGGCAAAGGCTGGCGCATCGGCGCAAGGCACATGACGAGGGCGAGTGGGTGCGTGCCGCAGCGCTCGCCCATGCTGACAAGGAGCAGCGGCGCCGCCAGCTGGCCGCGGCGTGAGTTGGAGACCGACATGACCGACAAGAAAGAGTGGCCGCTGTGGGAGGTGTTCGTGCGCTCGCGCCAAGGCCTGTCGCACACCCATGTGGGCAGTCTGCATGCTGCCGATGCTCAAATGGCGGTCGAGAATGCGCGCGACGTCTATACCCGGCGCAAGGAAGGGAGCTCGATCTGGGTGGTGCCGTCAAGGGCCATCACGGCGTCAGATCCGGAAGACAAGGGCGCCTTGTTTGACCCCGCCGACAGCAAGGTCTACCGGCACCCCACCTTCTATGAGGTGCCCGACGACGTGGAGTTCCTGTAGGGCATGTGGACGATGGCAGCAGCTCCGATCCCCACCCCCAACCCCTCCGCCCGGGGGGCAGGGGAGCAAAACAGGCCAGGACCTGCTCCCTCCAACCTTGAGGGGGAGGGTCGGGGTGGGGGGGCAGCGGCGGTCGTATCGCGCGAGGCGCTGTTCGAGGCCACGCTTCGGCTCGGCGACAGCGCCCTCATTCTCGGCCAGCAGCTCACGAAGTGGATCAGCCGGGCGCCCAACCTTGAGCTCGACATTGCGCTGGCCAACTACGCGCTCGATCTCGTCGGCCAGGCGCGGCTGTGGCTCGATTATGCCGGGCGCATCGAGGCCAGGGGCCGCGACGAGGACACGCTGGCGATGCTGCGCCAGGCCCATGAGTTCCGCAACGCGCTGATGGTCGAGCTGCCCAACGGCGACTTTGCCCACACCATGGTGCGCCAGTTCCTGTTCGCGGTTTACGCCCGGCTGGTTTACGAGCGTGCCGCGGACTCCGGCGATTCCGAGATCGCCGGCATCGCCGGCAAGGCGGTCAAGGAGATGGCCTACCATGCCCGCCATGCCGGGGAATGGGTGGTCAGGCTCGGCGACGGGACCGACGAGAGCCACGAGCGCGCGGCCAGCGCCCTTGAGGAGCTGTGGCCCTATACGCACGAACTGTTCATGGCCGACGACATCGATCAGGCCATGGCGGCGGCCGGCATCCTGCCCGATCTGGCGGCGCTCAAGGATCCTTGGCTGGAGGAGGTCGATCAGGTGCTGGCGCGGGCGACACTTGCCCGCCCGGCCGACGGCTGGGTCCCCGAGGACGGCCGGCGCGGGGTCCACACTGAACATCTGAGCTACATCCTGGCCGAGATGCAGGTGCTGCCGCGAAGCTTTCCGGGAGCGACATGGTGAGCCAGGCAGTCATCGGCGATAGCGTGGTCACTCAGGTCTGGGAGCTGCTCGGGCAGGTCATGGACCCG
>CAYWVA010000154.1:0-6147 GCA_964461545.1 uncultured Rhizobiaceae bacterium
CGGCTGGCGCCCGACAGGGCGATTGATTCGTGAACTGGTGATCGACTAGGTTTGGCCCGAGCGGCCATTCCGCTATCGCTCGAGGAGCAGGCAATCATGCCCATGGATATTGCGCAAGCGCCGTCGACAGCATCGGCCGATGCCGTGCCAGGTGCCACCCAGCCAGTGACACTGACCCGGTTGCAGCGGTTTTCCGTCGGCTACGAGTTTCCGGTGGTATTCACCGCCGGCCTGTTTTCACCTGATAATCCGATCCTGGTGGAAACGCTGTGCCGTCTGGAACCAGGCCGCTGCCATCGCTGCCTGTTCTTCATCGACGACGGGATTTTGGCCGTGCACCCCGATCTTGTCGGGGAAATCCGCGCTTATGTCGACCGGCACCGGGCGCGGATGGCGCTGGCGGCCGATCCGATCGCGGTGCCTGGCGGGGAAAAGATCAAGGTGGAGCTGCATTTCGTCGAAGCCATGCAACGGCAGCTGTTCGATTACCATATCGATCGTCATTCCTTTGTCATCGCCATCGGCGGTGGCGCCGTTCTGGACGCGGTCGGACTGGTGGCGGCGACCGCGCATCGCGGCGTGCGCCATATCCGGATCCCAACCACGGTGCTGGCGCAGAACGATTCTGGCATCGGGGTCAAGAACGGGGTCAATCTCTATGAGACCAAGAACTTCGTCGGCACCTTTGCGCCGCCATTTGCGGTGCTCAACGATATCGAATTCGTCGAAACGCTGCAGCCGCGTGACAAGATTTCAGGCATGGCGGAGGCGGTCAAAGTTGCCCTCATCCGCGACGCCGGGTTCTTCGCCTGGCTGGAGCGCCACGTCGACGCTCTCGTGATGTTCGAGCGCCCGGCGGTGGCCTACATGATCCGCCGCTGCGCGGAACTTCACATGCACCAGATCGCCCATGGTGGCGATCCGTTCGAGTTCGGCAGCGTGCGGCCACTGGATTTCGGCCATTGGTCGGCGCACAAGATCGAGTCGCTTACCAAATATCATGTCCGCCACGGCGAGGCGGTCGCCATCGGCATGGCGCTCGATGCCCGCTATTCGGTATTGGCCGGCCACCTGGAGCCCGGCAAGGAGGAGCGCATTGCCGCCATCCTGGAGCACCTGGGATTCCGGCTGTGGCATCCTGTCCTCGACAAGCGGGTGGCAAACGGCGGGCTTGTGATCCTGCAAGGTCTGGAGGAGTTTCGACAGCACCTCGGCGGCGAGTTGACGCTCACCCTGCTCAAGGACATCGGCTTCGGCGTGGAGGTTCATTCGATGGACAGTGACACGGTCGAGCAGTCGATCGGCTGGCTCAAAAGCCGGGCCGGTGATGCTTATTAGCGACTGTCCAAGTGGATAAAGCATGGCGAACGGACCCAATGGCAGCCCACTCCAACCAGGTTGACGCGAAGTCCGACCCCGCGGCACTGCTGTTGCATTGGCTGCGCCGTCTGGCGTCGCCGGAAGCGGTCGCATGGCTGGAGGGTCAGATCCAGGCCATGAGCGACAGGCCCGGCAATCGCCAGCTGTTCATTGCCATGGGGCTGATCTCGCGGCACTTCCCCCGATCGGAACTGCGCCTGGAGGGGATTCAACTTGCCTCGGCGGATCGCGCCAGGCCGGGATGGGACCCGCGCGGCTGGAGCCCAGCCGACGCCGCCCGCATCCTCATCCTGGTCGAGATCAGTCGGCACGAGGCGGATTTTCCGAGACTGTTCCGCGAACTATGCCGGACCGCTGAGGTGTCGGAGGCAGTCGCCTTCTACCGAGGATTGCCGCTCTATGACCATGCTGCCGCTTTGGAGGACCAGGCCGCCGAAGGCGCGCGCTCCAACATGCGGGCAGTCTTTGAGGCGGTGGCACACCGCAATCCCTATCCGCGCGAATACTTCGACGAGCCGCGCTGGAACCACATGATCCTCAAGGCTCTGTTCGTTGGCAGTTCGCTGTCTCCCGTGCAGGGCCTGGAGGAGCGCAACAATCCGCGGCTGGCGACCATGCTGTGCGATTTCGCCCACGAGCGCTGGGCGGCGGGCAGAACCGTCCCGCCTGAACTGTGGCGCTGCGTCGGCCCATTTGCCGATGATGCGGCCATGGCCGACTTGGACCGCCTGCTGGAATCGGGCAGCGGGCAGGAAAGGCAGGCCGCCGTTCTCGCCCTCGCGTCCAGTTCCCACCCGGGGGCGAAATCGCGGCTCGAGGCCCACGACGATCTCAGCCGCCAGGCTGCCAGCGGGGCATTGAGCTGGAAAGGCCTCATGTCCCGATCCGCAGCCAGCTAGAACGACAGGACTCCGGCAATGATCTTCATCGATGCCCACGCCCACATGATCTCCAGGGTCACCGACGACTATGAGGCCATGGCGGCCGCCGGGGTCGTCGCCGTCATTGAACCCGCCTTCTGGGTCGGACAGCCGCGCACCCATGTGGGCAGCTATATCGACTACCTGTCGGCGATCGTTGGCTTCGAGCGCTTTCGGGCCGGCCAGTTCGGCATCCGCCATTACTGCACCGTGGGGCTGAACTCGAAGGAAGCCAACAACCCGGAACTGGCTGAAGGGGTGATCGATATCCTTCCCCGCTTTGCCTTCAAGGAAGGCGTCGTTGCCATCGGCGAGATCGGCTACGACGAGCAGACGGAACTCGAGGACAAATATTTCCGCATCCAGCTCGACCTCGCCAAGGAAGTCGACCTGCCGGTCATGATCCATACCCCGCACCGCGACAAGAAAAATGGCACCTTGCGCTCCATGGATGTGTGTGCCGAGCACGGGCTCGACCCGGCCAAGGTGGTCATCGACCACAACAACGAGGAGACGGTCCGCCATGTGCTCGACCGCGGCTATTGGACGGCGTTCTCGATCTACCCGAGCACCAAGATGGGCAACGAGCGCATGGTGGAGATCGTGCGCCAGTACGGCCCTGAGCGGATCATCGTGGACTCGGCCTGCGACTGGGGCATTTCGGACCCGCTCGGCGTGCCCAAGACGGCGCGGCTGGCTCTGGAGCGCGGCATCTCCGAGGACGCAGTCCGGCTGATATGCTACAAGAACGCATTGAGCGCCTATGGCCAGAGCGGCCAGATGAGCGAGGACCACTGGCTTGATGCTCCCGGCATCGACCAAAGCACGCTCTATGAAGGCAATTCGATCCTGCGCGGCGGTCGGAACCCGCGGGTAGAGCCTTTAAAACCAGAAAGCCGGAAGCAGAAGTTGATCATAGAGTAGCTGCGAACCGGTCCCATATGGGCACTATGTTCCGGGAATGTGGCGTTGAAGCATGACGGTGAGCAGGAATGCGCCGCCGGCGATGGGAACCAGCACATCATATCCGGCATGGGCAATGAACACCGCGTCAAGCAGGCAGATTCCGGCGATCAGGGAGACTACGGCGCGCGGCACGTCGAGCCGCTCAGGGATCAGCAAGAACAGCATCGACCAGGCAAGCCAGCCGACAAAGGCGACCGACGCCAGAACCGCTGCAATGCCGCTTGTCGCGGCCCACAAGGCATAGCCGACCGGCACCGCGAGGAAGGCGAGCGGCCAGGCATTCCCGATGCGCCCCAGAGTTTCCTGCTTGGCCGCATAGGTCAGTCCGATGAGATAGCTGAGCGCCACCAGGGCAGCGACGACCACCGCGGCCGACAGGAACGGCGCCACGGCCACCGCGGCGCCGGCATAGACGAGCATGCGGCACAGGCCCATGATCACCGGGCTCAGCGGGTTGCCCTTGTGCCAGATGTTGTAGACAATGATGGTCCCCGCCAGTAGTGCCCCGACAAGGGGGCTGCGCCATCTGGTGCCGTCGTCCGGACCGTAGCCGATCGCAACCAGCATCAGCCAGCCTACCGCCATGAGTCCGAAGCCGATGGCGAACACCGTGGCGGGCGGAACTGTCCCGGACGGAATCGGGCGTAGCGGACGCTCGCGGGCGTCGATGTGGCGGTCGAAAGCGTCGTTGAGATACATCCCGCCCACGTAAAACAGCGAGAAGGCGAGCACGAGTCCGGCTGAAACCGCGACAGGAAAGCCGGCCCCGCTCAGCGCCACACCGGCCGCCACGTTGGTCCACACGGTGGGCAGGTTCGACACCCGGCCGAGCCGCAGCGCCACGTCCCAACTCAGCCCGTCAGCTCTCGTCTTGCCCATTCGATTTCCCTGGCGATGTTGTGAGCGAGATCGCCTTGCCGATCGGCATCGGGCAGCACGGCCCAGGTATAGGTCTCGACTTCCAGATGGGGCGCCGCGGGCGAGGCTCGCTGGCGCGCCAGAATGGCCTTCAGATAGTCCTGGGTGGTGGCGAAACCGCCGAGGCGGTCGCGGAATATCGGCACGTGGAAATGTACCCGCCATTCGCGCGGCTGCCGGGCGCCGTTGAGGGAGGCGAAGGCCTCGTCGAGGTCGACATAGCGGGTAAGGCCGCGGGCACTTCGTTCGACGACCTGGTGAAAATAGACCCCGTCATCAAACAGGCGCAGGAGATCGGCTGCCCCCACATCCACCGCTGCCAGCCGAAGGGCTGCGCTGATCTGGATCTTGGGGATGGCAATCCCGGCGGCAAGCAGCCGGTCAGGGGCGTCCTCGTCTTCGAACTCCACTGCGGCGTGGCACACGTCAAAGCAGATGCCGAGGTGGCGGCGCAGCACATCCTCGGCGCCTGCCGGTCGGCCGGTGACGCCTGCAACCAGCGCCCTCGCCTGGCTGGAAAACAGATGATTCTCAAAGAACCCGATGGCTTCGTCGACCGTCTCGAGAAAACAGCACGGTTCCGGTTCAAGCGCCAGGCGGACCGTCCGGCCGGTGCGTTCCTCCAGGCCGGCCAGATGAGCGGTATGGGCCACCAGATTGCGAACCATGGCATCAATGTCGTGTTGCGTGCTCACCTGCGGCTTGAAGGCGCCAGGCACGGTGCTGATGCTGCCCTCAATGTCGCGCCGCTCCGGCAGCAGCGCCGCCAGGATGTCGGCCAGGCGGTTCGAGTAGACGAGACGCGCCTCATCCCGCCAGTCCGGCAGATAAACCGACTCCTTCACCCGCCCGCCATGGAAGCGGCCGTATGGGAAGCCGTTGATGGTGAAGACATAGAGCTGGGACTGGGCGAGGAACGCCTTGAAGGCGTCCAGGTGTTCCGGCCCGCCCAAGGTCTCCGCCGCATTGGCCGACAGCCGCAAGCCCACGCCGAACGGCTGGTCAGGAGATACCCGTTGCTTGATCGCCGGAAGATAGTGCTGGAGGCTGGCAAACGTCTCCTCCCAGGTCTCGCCCGGATGGACATTGGTGCAATATGTCAGATCGACGGCGGGTGTTCCGGGGAGCTTCATGGGCCATCGCCGAACAGATAGTCGAGCAGCACCTGCTTGAAGGCCGTGGCCGGTACCGGTCCGTCGGGCAAGAGATGGGCTTGCGAGCCGATGATGACAGGGCCGTCCTCCGGCCGGTCGGTCAGGCGGCCATGGGATCCCTTGACCAGGCTGGCATCGAGGGGGATCACGTCGAGCAGGGCGCGAAATCCGAGCTTGCGCTTCGCCAGCCGCCAGCCCACCGCCCCCTTTGGCCATTTGAACGCCGGGTCGATGAACAGCTCAACCGGATCGAACCCCGGCTTGCGGTGGATCTCCACGGTGCGGGCGAAGTCGGGCGCGCGGGCGTCATCGAGCCAGTAGTAGTAGGTGAACCAGGAGTCCGCAGCAGCGACGGCCACCAGTTCGCCGGAGCGGGGATGGTCGAGGCCGACCTGGCGCTTGCCCTCATCGTCGAGCACGCTTTCGATGCCGACGAGGCCTTCCAGCAGCGCCTTGACTTCCGCCACTCGCTCGCCCGAGCGCACATAGACATGCGCAACCTGGTGGTCGGCCACGGCGAAGGCGTCCGAGGCGCCGGCATCGAGCAGTTCGCGCCCCATTTCGGTGCGGACCTGAATAAGGTCAGCCTGGCGCAGGACGCGGTTGATGTGGACGGGGCGGCTAACCGGTACGATTCCATACTCCGACACGACGACGACCCGAGCTCCGGAGCGCTCGGCATCGTCAATCAGCTCACCGCAGATCGCATCGATGGCGGTAAGGTCCGAGGCGATGGCCGGGTGGTCGGGCCCGAGCCGCTGCAGATTGTAGTCGAGATGCGGCAGATAGCACACGGTCAAGGTCGGCTG
>CAYWVA010000155.1:0-6107 GCA_964461545.1 uncultured Rhizobiaceae bacterium
TACAACTCTTTCCCTACACGACGCTCTTCCGTTGGCGCGCCGCATCGCCCGAGGCCAGCAGCAGGCCAGCCGCGCCGTCGTTGACCCCTGAGGCGTTTCCGGCCGTCACCGTGCCGTTGCTGCGGAACGGGGTTGCGAGCCCGGCAAGATCCGCAAGCGTGGTCTCCGGCCGGGGATGCTCGTCTGTGTCTACCGTCACCGGAGCGCCTTTGCGCGACGGCAGCTCGACGGCGGCGATCTCCCGGGCCAGTCGCCCGGTGCCTTGTGCCGCGGCGGCGCGCTGCTGGCTTCTGAGCGCAAAGGCATCCTGGTCGCGGCGGGCGACCTGGAACTCGGCCGCGACGTTCTCAGCCGACTCCGGCATCGAATCGATGCCGTACTCAGCCTTGATCAGCGGATTGACGAAGCGCCAGCCAATGGTCGTGTCGTAGATCTCCGCCTGGCGCGAAAATGCCTGGCCCGCCTTCGGCATCACGAAGGGCGCCCGCGACATCGACTCCACGCCGCCGGCAATCACCATCTCGGCCTCGCCCAGGCGGATGGCGCGCGCCGCCATTATCACCGCGTCAAGCCCCGAGCCGCACAGCCGGTTGACCGTGACGCCGGGCACCGAGGTCGGCAGACCGGCGATCAGCGCCGCCATGCGCGCCACATTGCGGTTGTCTTCGCCCGCCTGATTGGCGCAGCCATAAACCACGTCGTCGACCCGATCCCAGTCGATTGAAGGGTGGCGCGCCATCAAAGACTTGATCGGATGGGCGGCAAGGTCGTCGCTGCGCATGCCCGAAAGCGCCCCGCCATAGCGGCCGATCGGGGTGCGAACATAATCGCAGATAAAGGCTTCGCGCATGACCTGGCTCTCCGCACGTTGTCCAGTTGCCGCCGGCGAGGCGGCTGGCAAGTGACCGGTTCTAGTGGCCTTGGCCAGCGATGGGAATGGCGGTGAGGAGCAGCGGCCGCTTTCACTTGTGGCGCGCCGGCCCAGTGTGCACTAACATTGGCAGCGCTACATTGGATTCGAACGAGCGACCACACGCCAATGCCCACACTGCCGGTTGCCGACAAGACCGTCATGAGATCCATCCTAGTGCCGGTCGAGCATTCCCGGAGCCTTGCCTCTCAGCTTGAAACGGCAGCCCTCATGGCCAAGCAGTTTGCCGCCCATATCGCCGGGGTGGCGCCGCGATCGGACTTCTCCAACTACCTCATCGGCGCCGGTGCCGGGGTCGGCGCCACCATTCCGGTGGCGCTGGAGGACCTGCAGCGCGAGGAGGCCGACCGGATCGACCGGGCGCGGGGCGACTTTCAGCAGTTCGTGCGCCAGCACGAGATCGCCTGGGATGACGGCGGTACACCCAAGCCCCATCCCACCGCCACGTGGATCGAGGAGATCGGCTCCGGCGATGCCGCAGTCGCCCAGCTTGCCAGGCTCTACGACATCTCGGTGCTGGCACGGCCAACTCCCGACAGTCCGGTCGCCAGGCGGCAGCTGCTCGAGACGGTGCTGTTCGAATCCGGCCGGCCGATCCTGATCTCGCCTCCCGAGCCGCCGCAAAGCCTTGCCAGGCGCATCATGATCGCCTGGAACGGCAGCACCGAGACCACCCGCGCCATCTCTCTTGCCATGGCATTCCTCGCCAAGGCGGAATGGGTGCTGGTGTTCGCCGTCGACGGCGCCATGGTCGAGGGTCCGGGCGCCGAGGATGTCCGTCGCATGCTGATCCGCTCCGGCATCGCGGCGGAGGCCAGGACAAAAGACTCCAACGCACGCACCGCCGGCCAGACGATCCTTGCCGAAGCCCAGCGCGAGAGCGTCGACCTGGTGATCAAGGGAGCCTATACCCACAGCCGCCTGCGCCAGATGATCTTCGGCGGCGCCACATCCCACCTCATCAACGAAACCACCATTCCGGTTCTCATGGCCCACTGAGGCCGCGAGCCCAATTGGCCGCCGTGAACCGCGAGTTCAGGCTCAGCAATCAAGGGAGAAAATGATGTTGCGCAGCATTAGCGTCGGACGCGGCGTGGCGATTACCATCGTGCTGTGTCTTGGGATGATGATGTCGAGCGGTGAGCGCGCCACAGCCCAGGAGAGCGGCGCGACGGCCGCACAGGCCAATGCCGCCGTGATAAGGTGGCTGACCGCGGTGTCGAGCGGCGATGCAGGCCAGGTCGGCGCCGTCCTGGCGCCGGAATTCCAGCTCCAGCGGGCCGACGGCTCGGGCTACACGAAGGAGGAGTACCTGGCGACCGGGCTGCCCTACATTCCCTCCGTGCCTGCCGTTTCGAACCTGATCGCCACCGTCCACGGCGACCTCATGGTGGTTCGCTACACCCTGGACCTGCCGCCCGAAACGGTCATCGGCGGCGGACCGGTGAGCCCGACGGCTCCGCGCCTGTCGGTGTTCCGCCGCGACGGCGACAACTGGCAGATTTCGGCGCACGCCAACTTTGCGGAGCCGAGGCAATAGAACGTCCAGCAAAGGAAAGCGCGACACTCACTGCGGCAGGGGGGATTCGCCTCTGAGGTGGAGATCGATGGAGCGCGCCGCCTGGCGGCCCTCGCGGATCGCCCAGACCACCAGCGACTGCCCCTTTCGCATGTCGCCGGCGGCGAATACCTTAGGCGTCGAGGTGCGGTAGGTTTCGGTATCGGCCTTGACGTTGCTGCGCCCGTCGCGGGCCAGCGGCAGCTCCTCCAGGAGCCCCGGCTCGTGCGGGCCGGCAAAGCCGATGGCGATCAGCACCAGCTCGGCCTGAATGGTGAACTCGGTGCCGGGCAGCGGCTGGCGCTTGTCGTCGACGCGGGCGCAGCGCACGCCGCTGACCCGGCCGCCCTCACCGACGATGGCCAGCGTGGCGCAGGCGAACTGGCGCTCCACCCCTTCGGCCTGGCTGGTCGAGGTGCGGAACTTGGTCGGCCAGTACGGCCATACCAGCAGCTTGTCCTCATGCTCCGGCGGGCAGGGGCGGATGTCGAGCTGGGTGACGGCGACGGCGCCCTGGCGAAAGGCGGTGCCGATGCAGTCCGATGCCGTGTCGCCGCCGCCGATCACCACCACATGCTTGCCGCCGGCGAGGATGTCGGCTTCGCCGCCGAGGCTTTCCCCGCCGATGCGCTTGTTCTGCTGCACCAGGTAGGTCATGGCGTAGTGGCAGCCGCCGAGCTCCATGCCGGGGATGGCCGGGTCGCGCGGCCGCTCGGCCCCGCAGGCCAGCAGCACCGCGTCGAAGGTGTCGAGCAGCCAGTGGGCGGGGCGCACCTTGCCGATCTCGCAGTTGTAATGGAAGTGGACGCCTTCGGCCTCCATCTGGGTCACGCGGGCGTCGATATAGTGCTTTTCCATCTTGAAATCGGGGATGCCGTAGCGCAAAAGCCCCCCGGCACGCGCCTGGCGCTCGAACACGTGCACGTCGTGGCCGACTCGGGCAAGCTGCTGGGCAGCCGCCAGCCCGGCCGAGCCCGAGCCGACAATAGCGACCTTGAAGCCGGTCGGCTCCTCCGGCGGTTCCGGCACCACCCAGCCCTCGGCCCAGGCCTTATCGGCGATCGCCTGCTCGATGGTTTTGATGGTGACCGGGACATCCTCGAGATTGAGGGTGCAGGCCTCTTCGCACGGCGCCGGGCAGATGCGCCCGGTGAACTCGGGAAAGTTGTTGGTCGAGTGCAGGTCGCGGGCCGCGGCGCGCCAATCCCCGGCGTAGACGAGGTCGTTCCAGTCCGGGATCTGGTTGTTGACCGGGCAGCCGGTGTGGCAATAGGGCACGCCGCAATCCATGCAGCGCGCCGCCTGGCGCACCACCTCGCGCTCCTCCATCGGCAGAGCGGCTTCGCGGTAATGGCGGACGCGGTCGGCCGCCGGCTCGTAGGACTGCTCCTGGCGGTCGATCTCAAGGAAGCCGGTGATCTTGCCCATACCCCAACCTACTCCGCCGCGACGCCCGCCAAAGCGCCCGGGGCAAGCTGGGTGTTGGCATCAAGCATCTCGAACGCCACGATGCGACCGTCGGCATCGAAATCGATGATCAGCCCTGGCCGGACCTCTTCCGAGGCGTCGATCTGGGCATCGCTAAATCGCACGTAGAGCGCATTCGCCTGCTCGTCATAGGTCGCCTTCATGGCCGCTTCTCCAGTCGTCGGTCGAAGAACGCTGTGATGATGCGAATCTCTTCCGTCGTCTCGACATGTACAACCCTCAGCCATCGGCCTCCGAATCCAGCCACTTTCCCAACCACATGTTTGCGCATGGGATCACGAGCGTCGACATCGGTGCGCTCCGGATGTGCCAGAACCCTTCGAACCCACTCCGCTTTGATCCCTCGTTCAGCCAATACGTACATGGCGTGCTGCGTAAAGGTAAGCTTCTTGGCCCGTGAAGCCAAACTAAGCGCTCTTCGCCAGGCCGATGCGCATGCCGTCGCTCCTCTCCTGAGCCTTTTCGAGCTCCATGAGGGCACGGCGATATTCCACCGGCATCACCTTGACGAATCTCGGGAGATAGCGGTCCCAGCGGTCCAGGATGGTGCGCGCCCGGGCCGAATCGGTGAGCTTGTAATGGCGGCCGATGAGCTGCCACAGGCGCTCGGCATCATGGCGGTTCATGTCGCCAGACACATCGACCAGCCCGTGATGCTCCAGATCGCCGCCATGGTGATGCAGCCGTTCGATGGTCTCTTCCTCGGCCGGGACGGGCGCCAGATCCACCATGGCGAGGTTGCAGCGCATCTCGAAGTCGCCCGCCTCGTCGAGCACATAGGCGACGCCGCCCGACATGCCGGCGGCAAAGTTGCGGCCCGTCTGGCCGATCACCGCCACCACGCCGCCGGTCATGTATTCGCAGCCATGATCACCGCAGCCTTCGACCACGGCAATGGCGCCGGAGTTCCTCACCGCGAAGCGCTCGCCCGCCACGCCTCGGAAGTAGCATTCCCCGGCGATGGCCCCGTAGAGCACCGTGTTGCCGACGATGATCGAGGTCTCGGGCACGATGCCCGAATGGGCCGGCGGGCGCACGATCAGCCTGCCGCCGGACAGCCCCTTGCCGACATAGTCGTTGGCTTCCCCGGTGAGGTCGAGGGTGACGCCGTGGGCGAGGAAGGCGCCGAAGCTTTGCCCGGCGATTCCCGTCAAAGTGACGTGGATGGTCTCGTCGGGAAGCCCCTCGTGTCCGTAGCGCTTGGCGATCTCGCCCGACAGCATGGCACCGACCGCCCGATCGGTGTTGCCGATCGCGGTGGTGATCGCCACAGTTTCGCCGCGCTCGAGCGCCGGGCCGGCCTCATCGATCAGCGTGCGATCGAGCACCCGGTCGAGGCGGTGGTCCTGGGCCTCGCAGTGGCTGACCGCCACCTTGCCCTGTACATCGGCCTTGGTGAACAGGCGGGTGAAGTCGAGCCCCTTGGCCTTCCAGTGGCGGATCGCCGGCTCCTGATCGAGCCATTCGCTGGCCCCCACCATCTCCTGGAAGGTGCTAAATCCCATCGCCGCCATGGTCTCGCGCACCTCTTCGGCGACGAAGAAGAAATAATTGATGACGTGCTCAGGCATGCCCTTGAAGCGCTTGCGCAGGACCGGATCCTGGGTGGCGACGCCCACCGGGCAGGTGTTGAGGTGGCACTTGCGCATCATGATGCAGCCGGCAGCGATCAGCGGCGCGGTGGAGAACCCCATCTCGTCGGCGCCGAGCAGTGCTGCCACGACGACATCGCGCCCGGTGCGCAGGCCGCCGTCCACCTGCACCGCGACACGGCCGCGCAGGCGGTTGGCGACCAGCGTCTGCTGGGTCTCGGCCAGGCCCGGCTCCCATGGCGAGCCGGCATGCTTGATCGACGTCAGCGGCGAAGCGCCGGTGCCACCCTCATAACCGGCGATGGTGATATGGTCGGCGCGCGCCTTGGCGACACCGGCCGCCACGGTGCCTACACCCACTTCGGAGACCAGCTTCACCGAGATGCCGGCGGCCGGATTGGCGTTCTTCAGGTCAAAGATGAGCTGGGCCAGGTCTTCGATAGAATAGATATCGTGATGCGGCGGCGGTGAAATCAGGCCGACGCCGGGGGTGGAGTAGCGCACCCTTGCGATGGTTGCATCCACCTTGTGTCCTGGC
>CAYWVA010000156.1:0-6068 GCA_964461545.1 uncultured Rhizobiaceae bacterium
CGACGTCCTTGAGATACACGGTGAAGAATTCCGGCCCTCCGACGTCCAACACGACCTTCACGAAAGCCCCCTGATATTCGATCTGGCTGGCAACGCCGGTGATGTGGTTGGTCTTGCCGCTGCCTTGCGCCTTGCGCCTGAGCCCGATGCGGTCGCGCCGGATGGAACAGGCGATGCTGTCGCCGGGCGCGTAGCCTTGGCCGCCGACGGACGTCACGCTGAAGCGGCCGCCGCGCGCATCTTGGGCCTGCACCTCGCCGTCGCGAACCGCTTCAACCACTCCCGACAGAACGTTCTGCCCGCCCATGAAGCGGGCAACGTAGGGGGTGCGCGGCTCGGTATAGACCTGGCGCGGCGTGGCGGCCTGCTCGATGGCGCCTTGGTTCATGACCACGACCATGTCGGCCAGAGCGATCGCCTCGGGCTGGGTGTGGGTGACATGGATGAAGGTGATGCCGAGTTCAAGCTGCAGCTTCTTCAACTCGCCGCGCATCTTCAGCCGCAGGAACTCGTCGAGTGCCGAGAGCGGCTCGTCGAGCAGCAGCACGCGCGGATTGGTGATCAGGGCGCGGGCCAGGGCGACGCGCTGCTGTTGGCCGCCCGACAGCTGGGCGGGAACCCGGTCGGCCAGCGGCTCCAGCTGCACCTGGTGCAGCATCTCCATTGCGGCCTTGCGCCGCTCGGCCCTGCCGACGCCGCGCATCCGCAGGTAGAAGGCGACATTGTCGAGGATGGTCAGATGGGGAAACAGGGCGTAGTTCTGGAACATCATCGCCGTTCCGCGCTTCACCGGGGCCAGGCCCACGACCATCTGGTCACCGATATAGACCTCGCCCGAGGTCGGCATCTCGTGGCCGGCGATCATTCTCAATATGGTGGTCTTGCCGCATCCCGACGGTCCGATCAGACAGCAATAGGAGCCCTGCGGCACCGTCAGGTTGATCGACTTGACCGCTTCCGTTTCACCGAACGTCTTGGTCAGGTCGACGAGGCGGATATCGCCGCCGCCGCGGCCGGGGCGGGCTTTGGGAGACCTCGCCGTGGAGCCCGAATCGCTCATGGCTCACCGTCTCCTGGACCGTTTGCGTTGAATGTAGGCGATCGAGCCGAGGGCGAGCGCGATTGCCAGGAAGGAAATCAGCGTCGTGACCGTTCCCAAGGCATAAAGCGCCGGAGACGTGATGTTGGTGGTCATGGTCCAGATCTCGATCGGCAGGGTGTTTCTGGTCCCCGCCGTCAGCCAGCTGCGCGGAAACTCGTCATAGGACAACGTGAACCCGAACAGCGCCACCGCGATGATGCCTGGGAATACGATCGGGACGACGACATGTCGGACCGACTGCCAGGTGCTGGCGCCGAGATCGCGCGCCGCTTCTTCGTAGGACGGGCTCAGGCGTCCGAGGACGGCGAACATTATCAAGAGCCCGAACGGCAGCGTCCAGGTGAGGTGGGCGGCCAGGCCGGTAGTGTACCAGTACACCGGCAACTCGAGCATGCGAAAGGTGACCAGGATACCAATCGACAGCACCAGGCCCGGCACGATCAGACTGGCGATGGCCGAGTAGAAGATCAGGCCCGATCCCCGGAAGCGGCGCCGGAAAGCGAAGCCCGCGGTCACCGAAATCAGAATGGTCAGCACCATGACGATGAGCGCCAGCGGCAGCGAGCGCGAGAACGCTCCGGCGATGTCGCCGGTGCGGGCCTGGCCGAACAGGGCGTGGAACCAGTGCAGCGAGACGCCGCGCAGCGGGAACACCAGGCCGCCCGTCGGTCCCTGGAACGACAGGATATAGATGGTCAGCATCGGCCCGTAGAGAAAGATCACGTAGGCCGTGAACAGCGTGGCCAGAACGTAGAAGGTCCAGGGGCGTCGGCCGTGCGAAATCTGCATCGCTACCCCGCCAGTTCCTTGCGCACGTCGACCAGCCGGAAAATCGCCATGGCGATCATGAGCACGGTGATCAGCAAGATCACGGCGCTGGCCGCGGCGCGCGGATAGTTGAGAATCTGCAGGTTGTTGAAGATGCCCGAGGTGGCCGAGCCGGACAGCCCGCCGCTCATCACCGTGACCACGAAAAAGTCGCCCATGACCAGGGTGACCACGAACACCGCCCCCAGCGCAATGCCGGTCTTCGACAGCGGCAAGACGACGTTCCAGATGATGCCCCAGCGGCTCGCCCCGGCATCGTGTGCCGCCTCGAGAAGCGCCCGGTCGATGCGCGCCATCGAGTTGAAGATCGGCACGATCATGAACAGCGTGTAGAGATGCACGTAGGCAATGACGACGGCGAAATCCGAAAACAGCAGCCAGTCCACCGGCGTATTGACGACCCCGGCATCGAGCAGTGCGGAGTTGATGAGCCCCTCCCTGCCAAGCACCGGGCGCCAGGAGATCATGCGGATGATGTTGGAGGTCCAGAACGGTACGGTGCACACTAGGAAAAGCCCGATCGCCACCAGCAGGTTGCGGACGTGGAAGACGAGAAAATACGCCAGCCAGAAGCCGAGCACCGCGGTGATGACGAGCACGATCAGCGCGAATTTGACCGTCGACAGGTAGAGCCTCCAGGTCGTGGGGCTGGACAGCAGGTCGATGTAGTTCTGCAAGGAGAAGTCCGGCACCATGCCGACCAGAACCTGATAGCGATAGAAGCTGACGATTACCACCAGCGTCAGCGGCACGATCAGGAAGAACAGCAGGACCAGAGCGAGCGGCGCCACCTGGAGATAGGTGATCAATAACGTCTTCTTGGTCATGGGCTAAGGGCAGGCCGGCGGATCAAGGGACAGTCGAAAACAGCCGGGGCGGCAGGAGTGCCACCGCCCCGAGGGAACAGGGACATTGCCGCAGCTTCAGGCCACGGCGAATTCGTTCCACTTCTGGAACAGGAAGTCGGCTTCGTCCATCAGATTGTTCCACACCGCCACCCGCGAAAAGCGCTCCTCGAACGAGCCGCCGTCGCGAACGGCGCCGGGCTGATTGGTGACCTCGCCTGTCGGGCTGGTGATCGGCCCGGTGGCGGCCTTGCCATCGTAAAAGAAGCCCCACTCGTTGTCGGTGAGATGCTGCTTGGCCGTTTCCGGAACCGAGATGTAGTAGCCCTGCTTGGCAATAAATCCGCCGACCCAGCCGGACAGATACCAATTGAGATATTCGTACGCCGCATCGAGCTTGACCCCGTCGAGGTGCGACATCAGGGCAAGACCGTTGCCCCAGCCGCGATATCCCTCCTCGAGAGGCTGATAGACGCAAGGAATGCCCTGCATCTGAACCGCCGTCACGGCCGGTGACCACATGGACTGGATGACCACCTCGCCGGCAGCCATCAGATTGACCGACTCATCGAAGGTGTTCCACAGGGCCCGCCAGTGGCGCGCCCGCTTGAGCTCGATGAGCTTGTTGATGGTCTGCTCGATCTCGGCGCGTGTCGGGTTGCCGCGGTTGGCGTAGTTCACCAGCCCCGAGGCCTGCGACGCCATGATCGCGTCCATGATCCCGATGGTCGGAATGTTCTGGATCGCCGTGCGGCCGGCAAAATCGGAATCGAATAGGTCGGCCCAACTGGTGATATCGCGGCCCACCAGATCGGGACGGATGCCCAGCGTGTCGGCATTGAACACCCCCGGCAGGAAGGTCGCCCACTGGGTCGGGCCTTCGACGAAGCCCGTGCCGTCGATGGAGTCGCGATACATGATCTCGAACGGCGAGTCGCCTTCGCGCGACACTTCTTTGCCGGCGAATACGCCCTCGGTGTAGAGCGGCGTGACCTTGTCCCACAGCGTGATACGATTGACGTCGACGGCCTGGGTTACGCCTTGCGGCACATAGATCTTGGTCTGCCAGATCTCGGTATCGGCGATGTCGATGGCTTGCGGATTGGTGACCATGCGGCTGGTCATGCCGGGATGATCGGTCACCGACATCTCAACCGTAAAGCCGAGGTCCTCAGAGGCCATGCGGCTGATGTCGATGAGCGTCGAGTACGACATGCCGGTGTGGTTGAGGGTGATGTTCCTGATATTCTGGGCCCAGATCGTCGGGAATCCGGTGATCGCGCCCGCTCCGGCCGCCACTCCGGCGACGGCTGCCGTGCCCTTGAGCACGTTGCGGCGGGTGACCGCGGTCTTGGCGATTTCAGTCCTTTTCTGCTCCATGACAGTCCTCCCTACGGACTTCGCTTTCAGTGGTTCGAAGCATCGCATGGTCGCTTGCCGGTTACAAGCCAAGCCGTGACGAGCAGGGCCCCCGTCCGCGGAACCAACCTGCTCTGGTTCGTCGTGTGACGGAATGCACATCGCCGGACGCCGGGAGCTGGCATGTTCGCGACATCGGAAAGGCCAATGACGGTCTTTCGCAAACCCCGAAGGAGACGACCATGAATACTCGCATTCTCACCATCGCCGCCGCCGCCGCCATCGCACTCAGCGCTGCCGGCTTCAATGCAACCGCCTCGGCCGCACCGCTGGGCATGGCCAGCCAGTCCATCGCCCAGAGCACCGACAGCCCCATCATCCAGGTCGCCAAGAAGGGCGGCGGACACAAGGGCAAGTGGCACGGCAAGCACGGCAACTGGCACGGCAAGCACGGCAACTGGCACGGCCACAAGAAGTTCTATCCCAAGACCTTCCACTACGGTCTGTACCCGGCGCCATACTACTACGGCGGCTGCCTGCAGCAGGTAAAGACCTGGAACGGTTACGCTTTGATCAACGTCTGCCAGTAACCGGTCCCGTCCACCACAATGCCCGACGCGGGCGCCCCCCGCGTCGGGCATTGTGGCAAAGGAGCGCCTACCATCGCTCAGCTCGGCGGCTCATCAAGAGCCGCCGAGATTCTTCGGTTAAGTTCACCCGGATCCCTCAGCACCAAAGCCCCGCGCGTCTTCTCGACCAGCCCCGCCTTTTCGAGCGCCGACAGCTCGCGCGAGATGACCTCCCGGCGGGCGCCGATTCGGTTGGCGATGTCGTGGTGGTACGGAGGCGGAGAGATCGACCGGGTATCGCCACCTCCGGGGCGCGGCGCCGACAAACGGAGAAGTTCGGCAAACAGTCGGTGCCTCACCTGCAGGAACGCCAATTCGGCCAATCGCGCATCCAGGCTGCGTATACGGCTCGACAGCAGCCTCAGAAGGCTGCGATTGAACTCGGACGAACCCTCGACGAGGTCGGTGAACACGGCGCCGGGCATCAGGCAAAGCTCGCTGCGATGCAGAGCGGTGGCATTTGCAGAGCGCGCTTGCCCGTCGATGGCGGCAAGCTCGCCAAAGAACTCGCCGGTCCCCACCTCACCCAGGATGACTTCCTTGCCGGTGCCGGCCCGGTAGAGAATGCGCACTTTGCCTGCAATCACGAAGTAGACGTCATTCGACGGGTCATCATAGTCGATGATCAGCTCGTTGGCCTCATAGCGCACGAAGCTGCACCGGGTCTCCAGTTCGCGCAGCAAGCGGGGCCCGAGAGGCCGCAGGAGCGAGATATCTTCCAGGGTGCCCATTTGTCGGTTCCCGCGGGGGGAGGCGGTTCAGTGAGTCATAATGTCTGGAGGAATCGCCGACGGCAAGCCCGTGGCTTTTCCTGTCGGGCGACCGGTTGACGGGCAGCCGGGAGTGGCGTTTGATCCATTGTCGCACGAACGGCCTTGGGCAAACGGGCCGGGCATGCGCCTGAGCAAATTCAAGCGGAAGGGGAGGCAACATGGCCAAGGAAATCTTTGTGGCATACGGCATCGACGTGGACGCCGTTGCCGGCTGGCTCGGCTCCTATGGCGGCGAGGATAGCCCATGCGACATCACGCGCGGCCTGTTCGCCGGCGAGGTAGGCTCGCCGCGCCTGCTGCGCCTGTTCGAGCGCTGGGGGATCAAGACGACGTGGTTCATCCCCGGCCACTCCATCGAGACCTTCCCCGAGCAAATGCAGGCGGTGGCCGATGCCGGCCATGAGATCGGCATGCACGGCTACAGCCACGAAAATCCCATCGCCATGACGCCGGAACAGGAAGACGCCATCTTCGACAAGTGCATCGAGGTCATCACCAAGCTCGCCGGCAAGCCGCCGCGCGGCTATGTGGC
>CAYWVA010000157.1:0-6040 GCA_964461545.1 uncultured Rhizobiaceae bacterium
CAACCTGTTCCCGCACCTGACGGTGCTCGAAAACTGCTCGCTGGCGCCGATCTGGGTGCGCAAGATGCCCAAGGCGGAGGCCGAAGAAGTGGCCATGCAGTTTCTCGAGAGGGTGAAGATCCCCGAACAGGCTCTCAAATATCCCGGCCAACTCTCCGGTGGCCAGCAGCAGCGGGTGGCCATCGCCCGCTCGCTGTGCATGAACCCGCGCATCATGCTGTTCGACGAGCCGACCTCGGCGCTCGATCCGGAGATGATCAAGGAAGTGCTCGAAGTCATGGTCGATCTCGCCGAATCGGGCATGACCATGCTGGTCGTCACCCACGAGATGGGCTTTGCGCGCCAGGTGGCGAACCGGGTCATCTTCATGGACGAAGGCCAGATCGTCGAGCAGAACGAGCCCGAGCAGTTCTTCAAGACCCCCAAGAGCGAGCGCACCAAACTGTTCCTGAGCCAGATTCTGCATTGATGCCGGCGCCCGCCGGCGCCCGACCTCAGCGCCTGTCGGGAGGTTCGCGCTCGTTGCGGGTCCTGCGTGGTGGAGGCGGGGATGCGGCGCCGGTTAGGGGCGGCGGCTGGGCGGAAGCTGAGCGACCGCCGCCGAAGATGCCCTGAAAGATGCTGAAGATTCCGGTGTTCTCATACTGGTAGGTCACCGTTTCCTGGGGCTCAGCCCAGTACGGCTCGGATGCGATCTGTGGACCGAGGTCGCCAGGCAGCGGCAGGGCCACAAGGTCGCGATGCGCCGGCTCCATGACGGCTTTCCAGATGCTGGCCGGCAGATTGCCGCCGGTCATCCGCCGGGTCGGAGCGTTGTCATCATTGCCGGCCCACACCCCGGCCACCAGCTGGGCCGAATAGCCGATGAACCAGGCGTCCCGGTAATCCTGGCTGGTGCCGGTCTTGCCGGCAATGTCGCGGCCGGCAATCGCCGCGCGCCGGCCTGTGCCACTAGTCACCACGGTGCGAAGCATGTCGTTCATCGCCCCGACATCGAACGGCATGACGACCTGGCCCAGTCCGCTGCCGCGTCGCTCGTAAAGCATCCGGCCGTCACGGGTGGTAATGCGCGTCACCACATGCGGCAGGACGCCAACACCGCCATTGGCAAACGGGCTGAATGCGGCGGTGAGTTCCAAAAGCGTCACTTCCGAGGTGCCCAGCGAGATCGACGCATTGGTGTGCATCTCCGAGCGGATGCCGAGACGCTGCGCGGTGCGCACAACATTGGCCGGGCCGACGGAGTTGCCGAGCTTGGCCGCAATGGTGTTGAGCGACAAGGCCATTGCCTTGCGCAGCGTCACGGCGCCATGATACTCGCGGCGGTAATTCTCCGGCGACCAGTTGCCGATAGTCACGGGCTCGTCGACTGCCATGCTGTCGGGAGTGGCGCCATGCTCCAGTGCGGTGAGATAGACGAACGGCTTGAACGATGACCCCGGCTGACGCTTGGCCTTCACGGCACGGTTGAACTGGCTCTTAATATAGGACTTGCCGCCGACCAGCGCCTTGACCGCGCCATCGGTGTCGAGGACGACCACCGCGGCCTGCGACACGCCCAAAGCCTCGCCCTCCTCGGTCAGGCGGTCGTGCACGACTTTCTCGGCCAGCTCCTGCAGGCGCCGATCAATGGTGGTCTCTACCACGACGCTTTCCTTGAGATCTCCGATTAGATCGGGGAGCTGTTCGGCCACCCAATCGACGATATACTGGGTGGCCGGAATGTAATCGGAGGGCTTGATGGCGGTGTGCACGTTGGCCGCCTTGTCGGCCTCGGCCTTGCTGATGAAGCCGCTGTCGACCATTTCGGCAATGACGACCCTGGCGCGCTCGGCGGCGCGTTGGGGATGGTTGATCGGGTTGAGTGCCGATGGCGCATTGAGCACCGCGGCGAGGATCGCTGCCTCCGACAGAGTGACGTCGCGGGCCGACTTGCCGAAGTACTTCTGGGCCGCCTTTTCCACACCGGTGGCGCCGGCGCCGAAATAGACTCGATTGAGATAGAGCTGCAGGATCTCTTCCTTGGAGTACCTGTTTTCGAGCCATAGAGCCAATACCGCTTCCTGGAACTTGCGTTCGTAGGTGCGATCAGGATTGAGAAACAGGTTCTTGGCCAGCTGCTGGGTTATGGTCGAGCCGCCCTGAACCACGCGGCCGGCCTGCCAATTGGCGAAAAAGGCCCGGCCAAGTCCGACCGGGTCGATGCCGAAGTGCTGGTCGAACCGGCGATCCTCGATGGCAATGACGGCCTGTGGCAGGTAGCGCGGTAGCTCGTCGATTCTGACCTCATCGCCGAAAAACGAGCCACGCTCGGCCACCACATGGCCGTCGGCCGACAGCAGCATCATGCCGGGCTCGCGCTCCGGCATTTGGAACAGGCCCTGCTCATCGAGGTTGAGATAGACATAGGCGGTTGCGCCGATCGCCATGACGCCGGCCCACAGGCACAGTGTTGCCCCCCAGCCGAGGAGACGGAATATCGACCGGCGCCTTCGGGCAGGCCGGGGCTGTTTGCGCGGCGGCGACGGCCGCCGCTGGGATTTGGTCGACTTGGCCATCAGGCGCGGCTCGACGCGCTCGCCCCGCCGCCGCTTGTGGCGCCTGCCGATCAGCCCGAACAATGCCATTCGACGCAAATTCCCCTCAAGAGTCGCGACGTGACCTGGCGCCCCTGAGGAGGCCACGACAGCCCAGCACCTGTCCCACCGGATGCCCGCCGGCGCTCAACCGGACCCTTAGGGTCAAAGGTGTCGATAAGATGACACGAGTCCGCTGATGGATCGGTTAACACCCGCCAGGGATCGCCTCCGCTGCGGTCAAATCAACAGCCGGCGCAGCACCGTGAGCGCCTGATCGACCTCGGCAACCGTATTGTAGTGCGCCAGTCCGATCCGCAACACGCCTTGGCGCTCGTCAAGTCCGAGCGCCTTGACCACTTCATAAGCGTAGTTGTGCCCTGACCACACGCAGATGCCGTTGTCCGCCAGGCTTCGCGCCAGATCCTGCGGCGTATGGCGAGGATGGGTCACCGATACGGTCGGCACCCGTTCGGCGATGCGATTGGAGTTGGTTATGCCGTGGACGGTCACGTCCAGGTCCTTCAGGCCGTCAATGAGTTGCAGCGTCAGGGCGACCTCATGGGCGCTGCATGCCGCGTAGGCCGCCGTCAAGTCGGCGCGCCGGTCGCCGTTTGCCCCTGCCTGCTGTCCCAGCCAGGCGAAATAGTCCACCGTGGCGGCCAGCCCTGCGAGCAATTCGGTCTGCGGCGTTCCGGTCTCGTGCCGCCCGGGCAGGTCTTTCGGCCCGCAGCGCACCCCGTAGGCCTCAAGGCTCTCCAACAGGTCTTCACGCCCCCACAGGATGCCGAGATGAGGTCCGAAAAACTTGTAGGACGAGCACACCAGGAAGTCCGCTCCAAGGGTGGCCACGTCCACCAGCCGGTGCGGTGCGAACTGCACCGCATCGACATAGACGAGCGCCCCTGATTGATTCGCGAGCCCAGCCAACGCCTGTACGTCGTTGATGGATCCGGTGAGATTGCTCGCATAAGTGAATGCAACGAGCTTGGTGCGCTCGCTCAGCAGGGCGCGCAAGGCTTCCGGCTCGACGCGCCAGGTGTCGCGATCGAAGTCCAGCCATTTCACTGCCAGGCCGCGGTCCCGCGCCAGGTGGAGCCAGGGCGAGACGTTGCCTTCGTGGTCCATCCGGGTGACGATGATCTCGTCACCAGGCTCAAAGGTACGGCCGATGGCTCGTGACATCTGAAAGGTGAGGCTGGTCATACTGGGGCCGATGACGATCTCGCGTCCAGATCCGGCGCCAAGGAAATCGGCCATGGCACCGTGCGCCTCGTCCCAGATCTCGACGGCATGTCGCGAGGCGGAAAAAGCCCCTCCGAGATTGCTCGCCGCCTTGGCCATGGCGGCGGCTACCGCCTCGATCACCCGCCCGGGCACCTGCGTGCCAGCCGGATTGTCGAAATAGATTGTCCCGCCATTACCGGAAAGAGCCGGGAACTGGCCTCGCACGCGCTCGCTCGGAAACGGGTCCATGCTTATCCCCCCTTTTGCCACAGCGGGTGATCCCGCCTGTGCACATCCTAGACCCCGTCATGTCCGGCCGGCCCCGCCTCCGCAAGGGCTTTCTTGGCGGCTGCAACATTCGGGGGCCGGGCCGCTCATGCCGGTTTTACCGCCGATCGTTGAGGATTACCGAGGCGGGAGGAACCCGGCGCCAGAATCAATCCTGCTTCGGCTTCGGCGTCAGCCGCAGGATGCGGCCGCTGGCCTCGTCGGTGATGACGTAGATCGCCTCATCCGGTCCCTGGCGCACGTCGCGCACTCGCGCGCCCAGCCCTATGCGCTCTTCGCTTGTTACAGTGTTACCGTCGAGGCTCAGCCGAATGACCGCCTGGGCTACCAGGCCGCCAAGCAGCACATTGCCGCGCCACTGCGAGAAAAGATCGCCGGTATAGAAGGTCATGCCGGAGGGTGCGATCGCTGGGATCCAATGGTGGATAGCATTAGCGAACTGCGGCCGCTCCGGCGGGTCGGGAATCGGGCGGCCGTCGTAGTGGTGGCCCCAGCTCACCACCGGCCAGCCGTGATTTTCGCCGGCGCGAGGGATGTTGAGCTCGTCGCCGCCGCGCGGCCCATGCTCGTGCGCCCACAATTCGCGGCTGTCCGGGTGCAATGCCGCTCCTTGGATATTGCGATGGCCGTAGGACCAGATCTCCGGCCTGGCCGCGTCGTCTCCCAGGAAGGGATTGTCGTCTGGCACCGAGCCGTCTGGATTGATGCGTACGATGGTCCCAATGTGGTTGGAAAGATCCTGTGAGGGATCGAACTGCATCCGGTCGCCCGACGTGATGAACAGCGTTCCGTCGTCGTTGACCACCAGCCGCGAGCCGAAATGCGCTCCGCCGCTCACTTTCGGCTCCTGACGGAAAATGACCTCAAACTCTTCCAGCCCGCCCTCGCCGAGCACGCCGCGCGCTGCCGCCGTGGAGGCACCGCCGGCACCAGGCTCGGCGAAAGTCAGATAGATCCGTCGGTTCGACTCGAAGTCCGGGTCCACCGCAACGTCGAGCAGACCGCCCTGACCCTGGGCAAACACTTCGGGCACACCAGTGAGCGGTTCCGACACATTGTGCTCGCTATCGACGATGCGAAGGGTTCCGGGCCGCTCGGTGACGAGGATTCGACTGTCCGGAAGGAAGGCTATCGCCCACGGGTGGGCAAGCCCGCTGGCCACGGTCTCTACACGCACGCTGCCGATCTCGGTTTCGATCACCCGCTGCTGTGCGGCGCTCGGTGGCGAACTCGCCACGACGCCGGCCGCAACGAGTACGATGAGTGGTTTCATGGCGGAGTGGCCCTGTGGAGATCTGGTCCAGCAGGTAAAAACGCGCCCGGCCGCCAGCGGTTCCCGACACCCCTTGGCCTAGAACGACAGCTGGCTGCCCCAGGCGATGACCCCGACATTGCCGGCGCAGAACAGCACCGGCAGCAACCAGGCGGAGGTCTGCCGAGACTTGCGCTTGCGAGCTCGCCGGAAGAGCCAGAAGATCACGAGCATGGCATTGAGTGCGAGCAGTTGAAGGCTGACAGGCGGATAGCCCTGCGACAGGAAAAACAAGTACTCGTCCCAGTTCACCCGCTGCATGAGGTCCAGCATCGAGCCTATTCCTTTCCGCGTTCCACGAGCGATTAGCCTGCCAAAAGCTACTATGGTGAGGCTTAAGGGATGGTTTCGCGCCGCGCCGCCGGCGATGCGATAAACTGGCCAGGACGGCCCTCAGGGTGTATAAGCCGCCCGCTGGAACGATGTGCCCGGCCGGTCGCGCGAAGTGCGCCAAGGTGCAGCATTGGAGGAACCAGTCCATGACCCGACCGTGGTCACCCGACAGCTGGCGCCGCCTGCCCATCGAGCAGGTGCCGGTTTACGACGACGCCGATAAGCTTGCCGAGACCGAAGCGCGGCTGGCCGGGTTTCCGCCGCTGGTGTTTGCCGGCGAGGCGCGCAAGCTCAAGCGCAATCT
>CAYWVA010000158.1:0-6016 GCA_964461545.1 uncultured Rhizobiaceae bacterium
GATCCCAAGGTGCCGATCATCTACGAGGTCGACCGCTACCGCGACGGCGCGAGCTTCACCACGCGGCGTGTCGTTGCCATTCAGCATGGCGAGGCGATCCTCACCATGGCCGCCTCGTTCCACCGCGAGGAGGCGAGCTACGAGCATCAGATCGCCATGCCCGAGGTGCCGGACCCGGAGAGCCTGCCCGGCGAAAAGGAGGTGCTGGCCAAGTTCGCCGACCGGATGCCGGAGAATATGCGGCGCTACTTTGGCCGCGAACGGCCGATCGAACTCAGGCCGACCCAACCGATGCACTATCTCGAGCCGCGCCAAGGGCTGCCTCCGGTACAGAACATCTGGATCCGGGCGACCGCCGAGCTGCCCGACGATCCGGCACTGCACCAGTGCGTGCTCGCCTATGCCTCCGACATGACGCTGCTCGACACCTCGCTCATTCCCCATGGCCGCAATCTGTTCGACAGCGGGCTGATGATGGCCAGCCTCGATCACGCCTTGTGGTTCCATCGCCCGTTCCGGGCCGACGAGTGGCTGCTCTATAGCCAGGATTCGCCCTCGATGTCGGGAGCCAGAGGCCTCAACCGCGGCACGATCTTCACCCGCGACGGCCGGCTGGTGGCCACCGTGGCCCAGGAAGGGCTGATCCGCATCCGCAGGCGGTGAAGCAATTGGACAGGGGAGGGGGTTCTTGGCCGTTGCCCGCTGCTTGACAGTGCCCGGACCCGTCCCTATTTTGGCGCCGGCTTCGCGGGGGGCCAGTGGAGCCTGTCTTGAGCGATGCCGGTGGACGTGATTGATGGGCGATGATGGCAAGTCATCGTCCGGTGATCGGGACAGCTTCAACAAGCGCCTGAAAGCCATGGCCAGCACCATCGCCGGCCGTGATGCGCCGGGCCGAAGTCGCAGCGCGGCCTATCACTTCGGCTTCCGCCTGGCGACCGATCTGCTTGCCGGCGTTCTCGGGGGGTTTGCCATTGGCTGGGGACTGGACTATCTGCTCGGCACGTCGCCGTGGTTTCTCCTGGTATTCATTTTGCTCGGCATGGGGGCCGGGATCTTGAACGTGATCCGGGCGGCGACCTCGATGGAGGCCAGGCGCCACTTGGAGCAGACCCGGGGCGAAGGCTTGCCGCGGGTCAGGGACGACGAAGACTGAGCGGTTCGACGGGAGGCGGGACGGGATGGCGATCGATCAAGCGACACCAGTCGACGTGCACGAAGCCGGCGGTGCCACGGTCACCCTCGACCCCATGCACCAGTTCGAGATCTTTCCCCTGGTGCCGATCCATTTCGGCGCTATCGACGCTTCCTTCACCAATGCCAGCTTGTGGATGCTGATTGCCGCCGGCGTCGTGGTGGTGCTGCTGTTGTCGGCTCCTTCCAAGCTCGTGCCGACCCGGCTTCAGTCGGTGGGTGAGGTCGCCTACGAGTTCATCGCCAACATGATGCGCGACATCCTGGGCGAAGCCGGCCGGCCGTTCTTTCCCTTCGTGTTCACGCTGTTCATGTTCATCCTGGCCGCCAACATGATCGGCATGGTGCCGTACTCCTTCACGGTCACCAGCCACATCATCGTCACCTTTGCGCTCGCCATCGTGGTGTTCGTCGGCGCCACTGTCGTCGGCTTCGTCAAGCATGGCCCCCATTATCTCAGGCTGTTCGTGCCCTCCGGCGTGCCGGTGGCGCTGTTGCCGCTGCTGGTGGTCATCGAGGTGATCTCGTACTTCACCCGCCCGATCAGCCTGTCGGTGCGACTATTTGCCAACATGATGGCCGGCCACACCATGCTGAAGGTGTTCGCCGGCTTCGTGGTGATGTTCGGGGTAGCGGGCGCCGCCTGGATGCCGCTGGGCCTGGCGCCGTTCCTGCTGATGATCGGCCTCACCGGGCTGGAGATCCTGATCGCCTTCCTGCAGGCTTACGTGTTCGCGGTGCTGACCTGCATCTACCTCAACGACGCCATCAACATGCACGACCACTAGTCGGCAAGGCTAGTTTTTCAACCCTCAAGAGGAGTTCACTGGCATGGAACCGGAAGCAGCAAAGCTCATTGGGGCAGGCCTCGCCGCCATTGCTCTGGCAGGCGCCGGCGTCGGCATCGGCCACATTTTCGGTAATTATCTGTCCGGCGCGTTGCGCAATCCGGCGGCCGCTCAGGCCCAGTTCCCCAATCTGCTGCTGGGCTTTGCGCTCACCGAAGCGACCGGCCTGTTCGGCCTGGTGGTGGCGCTGATCATCCTGTTCGTGTTCTAGCCGCCATGCCGCAGCTCGACCCGGCCACCTTCTCGCCCCAGCTCATCTGGCTGGCCATCACGTTCATCGCGCTCTACTTCGTCATGGCCAGGATGGCGCTGCCCAAGATCGGCAATGCCATCGAGCAGCGCAGGGACCGGATCGCCAACGACCTCGACCAGGCGCAATTGCTGAAGGAGGCGACCGACAAGGCCATTGCGGCTTACGAAGAGCGGCTGGCGGAAGCCCGGTCCAATGCCCATGCCATTGCCCAGGCGACACGCCAGAAGCTCAATGACGAGGTTGATGCCGAACGGGGGCGCATCGATGCCGAACTCGCCGCCAAGGTGGCGGCGGCCGAAAAGCGCATTGCCGCCGTCAAGAGCAAGGCTCTGGACGAGATGCAGAAGGTGGCAGCCGATCTGGCCGGCGATATCGTCGCCCAGCTGATCGACGCCAAGGTGACGGACAAGCAGGCCGCCAAGGCGGTCGAAGAGGTTTCGGGAAGGTAGGGCATCATGTTGGCGACCCCGGAATTCTGGGTCCTGGTCAGTTTCGTCCTGTTCATGGGGCTGCTTGTCTATCTCAAGGTGCCGGGCAAGGTTGCCGCCATGCTCGACGATCGCGCCGCCCGCATTTCCAAGGAGCTCGACGAGGCCCGCAAGCTGCGCGAAGAGGCCCAGGCGCTGCTGGCCGAATATGAGCGCAAGCGCCGCGATGCCGAATCCGAGGCCGAGGCGATCATTGTCCAGGCCCGCGAGGCGGCCGAAGCCTTCGCGGCCGAGACCCGGCGAAAGCTCACCGACACCGTCGAGCGGCGCGGCCGGCAGGCTGAAGACAAGATCGCCCAGGCCGAGGCCCAGGCCATCAAGGAGGTGCGCGCCGCCGCTGCCGAGTTGGCAATCGCTGCGGCCACCCGCCTGATTGCCGAGGAAGTCAAGGGCGCCAAGGCGGCGAAGCTGGTCGACGCCTCCATCGCCGCCCTCAAGGACCGGTTGCACTGAACGCCCATCGGTGGTCGCTCGCTCCAGCCCAACCGCCGTCGATACCGCCACCTGGCGGGCGTTGGCATGCCTGCCTGTTTGCCCTACAGTGGCGCAAGGCTCACCAATTCACAGGTCAAGTAGGCGATGCGCAGTTTCTTGCTTATTCCTCTTGTGGCGCTTGCGCTGCTGTCACACCCGTCCGGGTCTGTCGCACAGCAGGCTGAGCCTGCCGCCCAACAGCCCGAGCCCGCCGCCCAACAGCCTGAGCCTGCCGCGCAGCCGACCGAGCCTGCCGCGCAGAACAAGCTGCTGACCATCGAACTCAACAGGGTGCAGCAGAGCCAGAGTGGCTGCCGCCTGAGTTTTATGGCCGTCAACAGGCTCGGCGCAGACCTCCAGACCACAGCCTTCGAGATCGTCTTTTTTGACCCCGACAGCATTGTCTCCCAGATGCTGTTGCTCGATTTCGGTCGGCTCCCGAAGGACAAGACGAAGGTCGTGGAGTTCGATCTTCCGCAAGCCTGCGAGCAGATCTCCCGCGTGCTCGTCAACGACATCCTCGAATGCGCCGGCGCCGATGAGCAGAACATGACCGAAGACTGCTTCAACGCGCTCAGGACCTCGAACAAAGCAGGAATAGAGTTTGGCGTTTAGGGCGACGTGATCGCTCTCGCCCGCACCTGAATATGGACCGTTTACAGCAGCTCATCTTCATCGCTTGGCAGTTCGGCGGACCGGTCGTCATGGTCCTCGTCGGGCTGTCAATCACCGCCACCGCCCTGGCACTGTTCAAGCTATGGCAGTTCACCGCAGGCCGGGTCGGGCGCCACCGGCGGGCTCGCGAAGCCATCGACATGTGGCTGGGGGGCCGCCGGACAGAGGCCTATGCACTGGTCGCGCAGGATTCCTCGCCGCTGTCGCGCGTCGTCAGCCACGCCATGCGCGGCATGACGCATGGTGAGGAGAACCTGATGCTGGTCAGGGAGGACGTGATCCGCGTCGCTCAGGAGCAGCTGTACGATCTGCGCCACTATCTGCGCGGTCTGGATTTCGTCGCCCAGACGTCGCCTCTGCTCGGCCTGTTCGGCACCGTGCTCGGAATGATCGAGGCCTTCAGTCAGCTCGAGGCCGGCGGCGCCTCGGTTGATCCCTCGCAACTGGCCGGTGGCATCTGGACGGCGCTCATTACCACCGCCGTCGGTCTTGCCATCGCCATTCCGACGTCCCTCGTCGTTGCCTGGTTCGAGAGTCGGATCGAAAACGAGCGGGCTGTCATGGAGACCACGTTGGCCGGCTTCTTCGCCCAGCGCCTTACCGAAAGCCAGTTGCGCGACATGGAGGAGGTGACGGTGATCCCCGGCGGGCTCGAAGCCCATGCTCATTAGCGATCCGATCCGGTTCCGACGTCGCATCTCTCTGACGCCGCTGATCGACGTCATCTTTCTCCTGCTGATGTTTTTCATGCTGTCGTCCACGTTCAGCAAGTTCGCCGACCTCGATGTCGCACGCCAGTCGATTGCGCCGGACGAAACCGCGGTCCCTCCGGAGACCGACCTCGCTGCCCTGCGGGGCACCATTGTCTCGGTGTCGGCCCACTATCGGGTCCGCATCAACGGCACCGAGACAAGCCTGGAAGACATCGCCGAAAGGCTCGACGCGCTCTATGATCAAGGAGCCCGCACGGCCATCATCGTGGCCGATTTCGGTGCCACTGTGCAGGACTTGGTCTCGGTGCTGGAACGGGCACGGCGGTCGAGGATCGCGATTGCCATAGCGCGGTGAGGTGTCCCATTGCGTTTGCCGCCTCAGCCTTCACGATCACCTGTCGAGCCCACTTTGGCGCTCATCAACGTCGTGTTCCTGCTGCTGCTGTTTTTCGTCGTCACCGGAACGGTCGTCTATCAGCATGACCGGAGCATCGTTCCGCCGACATCCTTCCTGCTGACCACCGGCAAGCCGCCCGTCGATGCCATCTATATCGGCGCCGATGGACGGCTCAGCTTTCGCGGTGAGACGCAAGCCCCAGCCGACATTGCCCGTGCCCTGCGCGATGGTGCTGAGGAGACAGGTGCCGGCGACGTCGTCGCCAGACCCATACAGGTGGTGGCCGATCGCCGCTTGAAAGCGCAACTGCTTCTCGCCATCGTCACCGATCTCAGGAACCACGGCCTGGAGAGTCTCAGCATCGTGACCGTCAGGGACGACGGGTCATGAGCCAAGGCGGCAGGCTGGCGTTCTTCTTCGCACTTTCCCTGGCGCTGCATGGTGTCGGGCTGTGGGCGGCGGCGGGCCGCATCGAGCCGCGGGCAAAGCAGCCGGGGGCCGAGGTCGCAATTCTCGATCGCGACCTGTTTTTCCGCCACGCTCCGCGCGCCGAAAGGCAGGTGTCGCAGCCTGTGTCGGCCGCCGATCGACTCGCCGTGTGGCCGGGCAGCCCCGCTCGACCTGACTTGGCTGGCGAAACTCTTGAACCCGCACCTGCCGCTGCTCCCCCCAAAGCTGAACCGGAGGACGGCAGTCAAATGAGGGTGCAAACGCACGCCGCAGCGCGTGTCGAGTCGTCGAGCCTGGAGTCCACGGCGCCCCCCAGGCGAGATGCGGTTCCGCTGGAACACGTTGAGGCCGAGCGGGCCGGTCGGCTCGCGGTTTCCAGCGGCGTCGCCGCCGCAACGCCGCCCAAAGCTTTACCACAAACCGGCCTTTCCGCCGATCTGGCGCTGGCCGAGCCTGCCCGGGCCTCCGAGATCGCGGCCAGCCCCAGGCCCGATCCTGCGCCGCCCGTTCCGGCTCAGCCGATG
>CAYWVA010000159.1:0-5997 GCA_964461545.1 uncultured Rhizobiaceae bacterium
GCCGAGATCAGGTGCCACGAAGCGATCCACATGCCGCGCAGCGACTGCAGCCCGGCGGTCACCGGGCGCACCTCGTCAGAGTGCACCAGAACCAGCGACCAGAAGAAGTCATTCCATACGAAGGTAAAGACCAGAACCGAAACCGCCGCGATGGCCGGCCGAACCAGCGGAAGCACGATCTGCCACAGGATCCTGAACTCGCCCACCCCTTCGAGGCGAGCGGTCTCCAGGAGGGCATCGGGCAGTTCGCGGATGAAGTTGCGCATGAACAGGGTACAAAATCCCGTCTGGAAGGCGATGTGGAACAGAATGATCGCCCAGCGGGTGTCGTAAAGGCCAAGCAGCAACATGAGGTCGCGCACCGGGATCATCAGGCTTTGAAACGGAACGAGATTGCCGGCGATGAAGATGGCGAACAGCACCCGGTTGCCGGGGAAGCGATACTTGGCAAGGGCGAAGCCGGCGAGGCAGGAGAGCGCAACCGCCCCCGCTACCGCCGGGATGGTGATCAGGAAGCTGTTGAGGATGAACCGCGCCATGCGCGATTGGGTCAGCACGGCCAGATAGTTGTCGATGAACTGGATGTCGCTCGGCCAGCCCCAGTAGTTGCCGCGATTGAGATCGTCAATCGATCGCAGCGAGGTGAGTGCCACCCCGAACAGCGGCAAAAGCCAAAGGATGAGCGCGGTGACAAGTGCCGCCCGGTAGGCCACCTGGGCCGGCGTGGAGGCGTGCTCGATCGGGGCGGGAAACATGGCCGCTCCCTCAGGCCAGCTCGCGGCGCAACAGGCGCCACAGGAAGACGCCGACAAGCGCGCCCATGAGTCCGAACAGTACCGTGGCAATGGCCGCGCCATAGCCGAAGCGGAAGCTCTGGAAGGTCTGCTCGTACATGTAGAAAGCCAGCACGGTGGAGCTGTTGTAGGGGCCGCCGAGGGTCATGATCATGACAAGGTCAAAGCTGCGCAGCGCACCGACGACCGAGACCAGGGCGACGATGAAGGTGATCGGCCGGAGCTGCGGCAGGACGATGTGCCACAGCAGCCGCCAGCCCGCCGCCCCGTCGACCCGGCCGGCATCGAGCAGCTCCTGGTTGATCATCGTGAGGCCGGTCAGATAGAGGATCATGCAGTAGGCGGTCTGCGGCCACAGGCCGGCGATGATGACGGCAAAGATGGCCCAGCGCTCGCTTTCGAGCGGCGCCACCGGTTCCAGCGCTAGCCAGCCGAGAAGTTCATTGAGAAGTCCGAAGTGGCTGTTGAGAAACCAGCTGAACATCAGACCGACGACGACCTGGCTTATGACGAAAGGCATGAAGAAGAGCGAACGGATCACCCGCATGCCGGTGACCGTCTGATTGAGGAACAGCGCCAGCGCCAGGCCAAGTACCGGCGCCAGGAGGTAAACCGCGAGCCACCAAAGATTATTGATCAGGGCAGTCCAGAACACCGGGTCGGCGATCAGTTCGCGATAATTTCCAGTCCCCACCCATGTCCTGGGGCTGATGCCGTCCCAGGCATAGAATGACAGCCGAATGTTCTCGATGATGGGATAAAGGACGAAGGCCGAAAACAGCAGACCGGCAGGGGCCAGAAGGATGAACGGAGCAAGCTCCAATGGCCGCTCTTCGCCGGCCATGGGCCTCTTGCCGGCCCGTTTGCCGCCAAGCGCAGTGCTGCTCATTGCCGATAGATACGCTGTCGTGCCTGCTCGATCCTCTGCAGGATGTCGTCCAGCCGCTCAGGCCTGAGCATGAATTCCTGGAAGCCCCTCATGGCCACCCTGGCCAGTTCCTCGCTGGTGTCGCGGTCGAAGAACTGCGCCAGACCGTCAGCACCGTGGAGTAGCTCGCGGCCCTGTCTGAGAAAGCGGTCGTCGGCGACGGCCGAGTTGAGATTGGGGGGGATCTGCAACATTCTCCGGTTGATCGCCTCCTGGATGTCGGGGCGCAGGACGAACGCCAGAAATCGCTTCGCATCCGCCTTGTTGGTCGCCCTGGCGGGAACGTGCACCGAATTCATGGGGGCGTTCTCGTAACGGCCGATGCTCGGGTCGAGGGTCGGAAACGGCGCAAAGTCCATGTCTTGGAGCACCTCAGGTGGAAAGTTCGCAACGATGAAGTTGCCCAACAGCGTTATTGCAGCTCGGCCCTGATAGACCAGGGCCTGGCTTTCCTGCCAGCTCATGGCGGCGTGGCCGTGCATGAAGCAGTCCCGGTCGAGAAGTTCGCGCCATTTGCCGAACACGGCCCGGACGCGATCATCCGTATAGGGGATGTTGCCGTTCAGCAGACTCATGTGGAATGCGTGGCCATTGAGCCTGAGATTCAGGTAGTCGAACCAGCCGGCGGTCGGCCACAGGTCCTTCGAGCCTATGGCGACGGGATGAATCCCGGCTGCCCTCAGCGCCTCGCAGGCACGCAGAAGCTCGTCCCAGTCGCGCGGCGCGTCGCGAAGTCCCGCCCGGCTGAGGATGTCGCGGCGGAAATACAAACCCCAGTGATATTGGGTGAAGGGAACGCCGTACTGTCGACCGTCGACGGTCACATTGTCGACCGCGGCCCGGTGGAAGGAAGCCTTCACCTGCTCCGTGAACAGCTCGCTGACATCTTCCAACAGACCGGGATTCACCAGGTCGCGCATGCGCTGGCCCACGAACCACATCACCACGTCAGGCGGCGCGCCGGTCAGCCAATTGCGCAGTGCCTGCTTGTAGCTCTCGTGGTCATAGATGTTGAACTTGACCTCAATGTCCGGATTTTCGCTGCGGAACTGGTCCACAGCGGCCTCCCAGGCGGCGCGTGGCGCCGGGTCGGAGGTATTGGCGTTGATGACCAGGGTACGAGCGGCCAGCAGGTGCTCCGACGACAGCCACAATAGGCACAGCCCCAGCAGGCAGCCGATTAAGCGTTTCATGGTGGGCACTCCGCGGGCCGAACCAACCTGGCCCCGGGCAGGCCGTGTCCGGGGTCTTGCCGAGGTGATATCGTATTCGGTACACAGACTGGCGTCATCAGCCTTGATAGCAGACGAACAGCCGTGGTCTGCTTGGCAAGATTACTGGCGAGGCCAGGCTCTGGCGTTTCCCAAGAGCAGCCGTATACTGGAAGCGTTTCCAAGAAAAATTTGAGCGGTCCATTCAAAGGCGCCAGGGAAGGAAAGTGGACTTGTGCTGCACACGGTGACCGGTCGACCAGACGAGGCGCTCGATCGTTTGTCGCGGCTGGCGCGGCGTCTCCTCAATGCGCCGATTGCCTTGATTTCGCTGTTCGATGGCGAAACCTACCATGTGACGAGCGTTCAGGGACTGCCCGAACTGTGGGCCAGTCAAAGTCGAATGCCTTTCTTCCAAGCGATCTGCCAGGACGTGGTCAAGCGGGCTGCGCCCCTGGCCATCGCCAATGCTGCGACGTGCCCCTTGGCGGCGAAGTTTCCGGCCATCACCGATTTGCGGATTGGCGCCTATGTCGCCGTCCCGTTGCAGCCCTCGACCGGCGAGCCGATGGGTGCCCTGTGCGTCATGGATCACCAAGCACGTGACTGGTCGGATGACGAGACGGCAGTTCTGACCGATGTCGGCCAAGCCGTCATGGCCGAGATCGAAGCCCGGCTGTATCGCCACAAATACGCGATTGTCGAAGCTTCTCGGCAGGCCAGCGAAGCCCGCACTGCCGAAGTTCTGGAATGCATCGATGAGGCGTTTTATGCCGTCGATCTTCAATGGACGCTCACCTACGTGAACCGCAAGGCCGAGCAGCTGTGGCGAAGCCGGCGCGAGGATCTGCTTGGCCGCAATCTACATGACGTCTTTCCCGGCTTTGCCGGTTCCCAGTCCCACCAGGCCCATGAGCGGGCGCTTTCCAGCAAAGAACCGGTCGATCTGAAGACTTTTTCGGCCGAGGTCGGTGTTCCGGTCGAGATGACCATCTACCCCGGTTTGTCCGGTCTGTCGGTGTATTTTCGCGATATCAGCGAGCGCCAAAGGTTGGAACGAGAGCTGCGCGAGCGAGACGAGATCCTGACCCTGGCGGAGCGCTCTGCCGGCATCGGTGTATGGGACATCGACTTGGCGACAGGACTGGTGCGCGGAACGCCGCAGTTCTTCCGCATCATGGGCCTGGAGCCGACCCACCTGCCGATTTCGATCGAGGTCATACGTGCCCAGCGCCATCCCGATGACCGCGAGCGGGTGGTTCAGGGATTCCGCGAAGCGGTGACCGGTGGGCGGGAGTCCTATGAGATGGAGTATCGGATCATCCGGCCTGACGGTGAGACGCGATGGATCTTTGGCCGCGGGCGGGTCATTCGGGACGCCGCCGGAGAGCCGGTGCGCTACAGTGGTATCGATATCGACATCACCGAGCGCAAGCAGGCCGAAGAACACCGTGTGCTGCTGGTCAATGAGCTCAATCACAGGGTCAAGAACATTCTCGCTACAGTCCAGGCGATTGCCTCTCAGACCTTTCGCGGATCATCGGTTGAGCAGGACGTTAGGGACGCATTCGAAGGACGCATTCTTGCCCTGTCAAAGGCCCACGGCGTGCTCACGTCGGAGAACTGGAGCGGTGCTGGATTGCGCGAATTGGTGGCCGAGACATTGCAGCCATTCGGCATCAGCGGACGCGACGCTGAGCGCGTTTCGGCTCACGGCAGCGAAATCAAGCTGCCCTCCAGAACGGCGCTGGCGCTGTCCATGGCCCTGCACGAGCTGGCCACCAATGCCGCGAAATACGGGGCGCTGTCGACCGAAATGGGACGGATCGCGATCGCCTGGCAGGTCACAGAGCTGGCGCAAGGCAAGCAGCTGCGCCTGCTGTGGCAGGAAAGCGGCGGCCCTCCGGTAGTGCAGATCCAGCGCAAAGGCTTCGGATCACAGCTGATCGAGAGAGCGCTTGCCCGGGAGCTGAACGGAGAGGTGCGCCTCGACTATCGACCCGAAGGCGTCGTCTGCGAAATCATCATGACCGTGTGCGATGAATGACACCGATCCGACGGTCCGGCCACGTCCCGCTGCCCCGCAATGACGCTGTGCGAAGCGCTAAAGAAAGCCCCGCTCGGCGAGCCGGCGGGGCAAGGTGAAGGAGGAAGTGTATTTTCTTAGCTCTGCAGGCGTTAGAAAATGGTTAACGCCATTACGGCGAATGGACGCCAAGAGTTGGCAGCAAAACCGGCAAACAAGGTTTCCATTGAGCTGGCGGAGGAAGCAATGACCACATTGACGCCTGTAAATGCGTTCCACCCCGGCACGCCAAAGCGGCGCGGAGTCGTGAAGGTGGCGCTGGCGCTATGCCTTGCCGCCGGATTGCTTGGCGGCTTCCCCAGCCTTGTGCTCGCTCAGAAAGGAATGGAGCGCACCGAACTGAAGCGGGCCGACCTCACAGGAGCCGACGGCATGGAAGTGATCCAGGCCATCCTGGTCGTTCAGCCGGGCACTCCGATTCCGCGACATATCCACCATGGCGACGAGATCTCCTACGTGCTCGAAGGGGCGACGCTCGAATTGCCCGATGGCAAGCAGATCGGTCTCCAGACGGGGACCAGCATCCATTTTCCCCGAGAGACTCCGCACGGCGGCTTCAAGGTGGTGGGAGACAGTCCCCTGAAGCTGCTCACCGTGCACATCGTCGACAAGGGCAAGCCCTTCAGCGAAGCGGTTGACTGAATGAAGGATTGATTCCGGCCAATCGAGTGCGAGCCGCGGGCCAGCGCTTGTATAGACTTGTTGCCGAAGGCTAAACGAGGCAGAGTTGCTTGCGGTCAATACCCGGCCGCCATCGCCATTTCCCTATGTCCGGGCAGACCGCCACAATGGCAGCGATCATCGAGGTCCAGAACGTTTCCAAGCGCTTTGGCAATCTGCTGGCCGTCGACGATTGCTCGGTGTCCGTCGAGGAAGGCTCGATCACCGGGCTGATCGGCCCCAACGGCGCCGGCAAAACAACACTGTTCAACATGGTGGCCGGCGTCTTTGCGCCTTCGCGCGGTCGCATCGTGCTCG
>CAYWVA010000160.1:0-5916 GCA_964461545.1 uncultured Rhizobiaceae bacterium
ACCTACGAGTGGAGCCGCGGCGATGCCGCGGTGCTCTCCGGCTATCAGGCCGGCGATATCTTCTATGTGCGGATTGCCATGTCGCCCGACCGGCGCCGGGTGGCCGTCCTCAACATGATTTATGCGCCCGAGGTCAAGCGGCAGCTCGATACCATTGTCACGCGGCTCTCAAGGTCGCTGGCCATCCGATAGCAGCCTCAATCTCGACTGACTTCGGCGATTTCGCCGCCTGCCGCGGTGATCGTGATCGAGTAGGCCGTGCCATCACGCACGGCCGAGAAGGTATAGAGCTGGCCAGAGCAGTCCGTCGGCCGGACCAACGAAAAACCATAGTTTTCAACGATTTCTCCAGCTGCCTCGCAGCTCACCGGCGCGTCTGCTTGGGCCGCCTGCTGCCGTTCTGCCGGCGGCGCCTGCGGCGCGATCGATTGCGTCGGCTGGGACGGCTGAAGGGGCATAGATTGTGGCTCGAGGGATCGGGCAGGCTGAGCCTGCCGGGGGGCCCGCAGCGCGTTTTCCAGGACCGAGCGGTGTTCGTGGAGCCGTCTGATGCGATCCTGAAATTCCATCGGTGGCTGGACGCCCTGTATCATCATGGGCTGTGGCATGGGAAGGTGGAGTGCTGGAGGCGCCATGTGGGTGCCTGCCAGCGAATCTGTGCCGGCGCTGTCAATCACCAATAGCCCTGCCAAAATCGCCGTGTTGAAAAGGCGGAGAGCGTTCATCACGAGTGCCTGTCCCAATCGGAACAGGAGCAACGCCGGAATGCCGCAATTCGATCCGCCCGACCGCTGCTGTAGCTGGTCTGGCCCACGACTTCACGCATTGGTGAACGGCCGTGACCCGCCGGTCACGACCCGAAAGCCTTGCGCCGAACTGCATCGCACCCATTATTTGGGGGCATGATCTATGGTTCCCTTGCTGCGTCCCGCACCGTCGCGGACAGTAGCGATCGGCGCGCGCTGTTCACCAGCCACCCTGTCTTGAGCTATCTCACCACCGAGGAGCTCGATCATGTGCTCGGCTTTGTCACCGCCCGGCGCTACGAAGCCGGCGAGGTGATATTCTGCAAGGGCGATGCCGGACAGTCGATGATGCTGATCGCTGCCGGCAAGGTGAAGGTTAGCGCCTTAGGCCCGGATGGCCGGGAAGCGGTTTTGGCCATCCTGGGACCAGGGGAGATCCTTGGCGAAATGGCCATCCTCGACAACAAGCCGCGCAGTGCCGATGTCACCGCCATGGAGGCGTGCGAGTTGCTGATCCTGCACCGGCGGGACTTCCTTCCCTTCCTCGAGCGCAACCCGGCCGTGGCCGTACGGCTGATCGCCATGATCTCGGAGCGGCTCCGGCGGACGAGCGAGCTGTTGGAGGATCGCATGCTGCGAAACCTGCCCGGGCGCTTGGCCAAGGCGCTGCTCGATCTCGGGAATTGCGGCGATGGTCCTTGTTCGCCCGGCACGCGCATCCCCTTGGCCGTCCGGCAAAGGGTGTTCGCCTCTGTGCTTGGCACGACCCGCGAAAGCCTGAACAAGCTTTTGCGCGCCTGGCAAAAGGAGGGCCTCATCAGGCTTGAGCGAGGCTCCGTCGTGCTCGAAAGGCCCGACGAACTGGCCAGGCTGGTGGACGGCTAGGCCTCGGCGCAAACGCCGGGCCGCAAAGCGCCGCGCCATCCAAGTTGGTCCCGGTCGTCACGCAGGCGTGCGGATCCCCAGCATGTAGCGCACAGCGGCGATCTGCTGGCCCGCGTCGATATCCACGATCGAGGTAATCTCGAGCTTGCGGTCCTCATAGACATCGCGGCCCGGATTTGCCGCCGCCCACTGCGACATCGTGTCGTCGCGGGCGCTGACCAGGGCCTCGATCTGGGGCCGGAAGAGAGCGACCATGGCGGTGATCCAGCGGTTGACCGCCAGGCAGGGATAAGTGTGGTCGATCTTGAAGCGGCCGAGCATGGCGATGACGTTGCCTGCCGGATAGAAGGTCTCGTCGGTCACCCAACGGTTGGTGGTGAACAGGCCGATGGGGAACCCGGCCCGGTCCATGGAGATGGCGACGAGGTGGGCCAGCGCATCCTTGCCCATCGGCCGATTGGCCTTTCCTGAATACGGCACCGGCCTGGCGTCGGGCGGCATCGCCGCAGCGCGCAGGAAGGTGTGAAAATGGCCATGCTCGCCGCTTTCCGGCCGATGGGCATGATAATAATACTGGGCGTGGAACTCGGCGTCGTAGACGTCACCCTTTGGGTAGTGGTCAAGCTCGTAGAAAGTGCCCTGATGGGCCAGGCACTGGGCGACGACGTTGGTCCCGGCCTTGGCCAGCACCCGGTAGCTGTCCTCGATGACCGCCGCGGCCTCGGCCATGGCGAGCAGGCGCGGGCGCGGCTGGCGGGCCAGCCCGGAGGCAACATCGAACCTGAGCGGGCTCAGTGTCATGGCAGTGATATTACCGCAACCGCGGGCGCTGCCGTAGGGGCATTGTCGTTCAATCCTGCGTGACGACGCGAAGCAGAGCCCAGCCGCCGGCGCGCCGCCAGCCTCATCGCCTAAACGTGATTTGTCGGCGGTGCGAGAAAGCCGGAGATTGGAACGGCAAGCCTCCCGCCGCACCGGCCAGAAGCACCGGTAAGGGAGACAGTGAAGGGGGCCAGCGCATGGCGGTTTCAGCAGTTCTCACCAGCATTGCCCCACCGGGCCAGCCGCAATTGCCCGAGCGCGTACATGCGGCCATCCGCTCCGAGCAGGATCGCAGCGAAATCCTCATCGGCTGGATCCAGCTGGCGGTCATCACCACCTTTGCGGTGCTCTATTTCATCTCGCCGAAGACAGTCGGGGCCGCCGGCTACATCACGGTGGTGGCCATCGCCATCTACTTTGCGCTGACGGTGGTGCGGCTCATCGTATCCTACACATTCTCGATGCCGGCCTGGATGCTGGCATTGTCGGTGCTGTTCGACATGATGCTGCTGTTCGGTCTCATCTGGAGCTTTCATCTCCAGTACGATCAGCCGCCGTCGTTCTATCTCAAGGCGCCGACGCTGCTCTACGTGTTCATCTTCATCGCCTTGCGGGCGCTTCGCTTCGAGGCCCGCTATGTGCTGTTGGCCGGCGGGCTGGCGGCGGCGGGCTGGCTCGTCATGGCGGGCTTTGCAGTGTATGGGACCGGCGCGGAGATGATTACCCGCGATTACGTGTACTATATGACTTCCAACAGCATCCTGATCGGGGCCGAGTTCGACAAGATCGCCTCGATCCTCGTCGTCACCGCGATCATTGCCACCGCCGTCATCCGGTCGCGCCGGTTGCTCGAGCGCACGGTGGCCGAAAGCTTCGCGGTCCAGGATCTGTCGCGCTTCTTTTCACCGGAGATCGCCAAACGCATCGTCGCGCAGGGCCAGGACATCGTCGCCGGTGCCGGCGAGGCCCGGGATGCGGCGGTGCTTTACGTCGATGTGCGCAACTTCACGCTGCTCGCCCAGAAGCTGCCGCCCGATGCGGTGATGCAGATCCTGGCCGAGTTCCAGGCCTGCCTGGTGCCGGTCATCCGTCGCCACGGCGGCGTCGTCGACAAGTTCCTGGGTGACGGCATCATGGCGACCTTCGGTGCTGCGGTGCCGAGCAAAACCTATGCCGCCGACGCGCTCAGGGCCATGGACGATCTGATGGATGAAGCCCGGCGCTGGAGCATCGGGGCCCAAGCCGGCGGCGGCGTGCCGCTGCAAGTCAATGGCGGGGTTGCCGCCGGGCGCATCATTTTCGGCGCCGTGGGCGACCGCTCGCGGCTCGAGTACACCGTCATCGGCGATGCCGCCAACCTGTCGGCCAAGCTGGTGAAGCACAACAAGGTCCTGGGCAGCGAGGCGCTGACCACGGCCGACATGTATGGCTTGGCACTGGCCCAGGGCTACCAGCCGCCGGGTGACCGCACAACGGTACCGGCCAGTGCGGTGGCCGGGGTCGCCGACCCGATCGACGTGGTCATTGTGGCCTGACGTGCCACCGCCCGCGCAGCGCCGCAAGCCGTGTCAAGGGCGGGGCTGAATGAGTCGTTGGTGATGATCGTTGGTATAAACTAAAGGTCGCCACGCAACGTTAAGGCGCCAGCAACTGTAATGTTACCGTCTGCTTGCAAAATACCAAAGCCAAGGTAGGGTGGCGATGGTTGCAGCAATGATCAACCAAGGGTAAACAGGGAGAGTACAAATGCAGACGATTATCAAGCGCTTCTTTCACGACGAGTCCGGTGCCACGGCCATCGAGTACGGCCTTCTGGCGGCCCTTATCGCGGTGGCCATCATCGTCACCGTTACCGCTGTCGGCGAATCGCTCGTTGTTACTTTCGAGGCTGTCGATACCGGGCTTGCCGGTGCCGCCCCGTAATATTGCTTAATCTGTCGTCATTGGCGGTATCTAAGAATATCTCCCGTGACAGCACCGAGGACCGCTGGCCGAAAGGCCGGCGGTCTTTTGCATTCATGCCAGCCCTGGCAATGACTGCCCCCTGTACTGGCGCGGCTTGCCGGAGGATGACAGGCCTCTTCAATCAGCGGCGGATCTTGCGCTGCCCGAAGGTCGGCTGGGCCTCGGGGATCGGCGGCATCTGCCAGGTTCCGGTCACCGGCACCACGGTGTCGCGGTTGATCGGCACCTCGATCACCGTGGGAATGTCGGAGCGGATCGCCTCGCGATAGGCGTCGGCGAACTGGTCGGGATGCTCGACCCGGATGCCGCGCCCGCCCATGGCTTCGGCCATCTTGGCGAAGTCGGGGTTCCAGAACTGGCCGGTGCGCTGGTTGACGAAGCTGGTGCCGATCTCACGCCCGTCGAGGTAGAAGCGCTGCAGGTCGCGGATGGTGCCGATGGCGTAGTTGTTCTGGACCACCCAGACGGCCGGCAGGTTGTATTCGACCGCCGTCGCCACGGCGTGCGGGGTCATCATGAAGCCGCCGTCGCCGCACAGCGTCACGCACGGGCTGTGCGGCCGGGCAAGCTTGGCGCCGAGCACGCCGCAGATGCCGAAGCCCATGGCGGCGAAGCCGCCGGCGGTGAGGTGGGTGCCGGCGATGCGCGGCTTCCAGTACTGTTCCGACCATGCCTGGCAGTTACCGACGTCGTCGACCATGATGGTGTCGTCGGGCGACAGCTTGACCATGTCGGCGACCATGCGCCGGGGCTCGATGGGCACTTCGTTGCTGGACTCGAACGGTTCGACGAAATTGCGCCAGTCGGTCTTGAAGCCCTCGATCTCGCGGTGCCAGGGGCTTGCCTCGCTCAGCCGGCGCCCCTTGGCGCGCGCCATCTTCAGCATCTGGCCGAGAAACGTCTTGGCATCGGCCACCATGCCGATCTCCACCGGATAGTTGCGTCCGATCTCGTCGACGTCGATGTCCACCTGGATGAGCTTGGTCGGCGGGATGTTGTAGACGTAGCCGGGGATCCAGGAGCCGGTGTGCAGGTCGTTGAAGCGGGCGCCGATGGCCAGGATCACGTCGGCGTTGCGGGCCGCTTCGGTGGCCGGATACTCCCCCCACACCCCGGCGACGCCGAGATACAGGCGATGGCTGGAGGGCAGACAGCCCTTGCCCATGAATGACGAGTACACCGGAACGTTGACACAATCGGCAAGCGCCTTCAGCTCCTCGAATGCGCCGCTCACCCTGATGCCGCCGCCGGCCAGGATCAGCGGGCGCGACGCGCTGAGCAACAGGTCGAGCGCCCGCTCCACGGCCTCGTCGGAGGCCGGGGTGCGCCAGTTGACCGGCGCCGAGCCGCTGAGGGGCTCGGGCACCTCGACCGGCGCGGTTTCGATGTAAAGGTTGTAAGGCATGTCGAAATGCACCGGCCCCGGCCGCCCGGTGCGCATCATGGCGAAGGCGTCGGGCAGCGCCTTGCACAGATCCTCCACCTTGCGGATGCGCCA